>NZ_JAAKGN010000210.1:0-6535 GCF_011039295.1 Modestobacter sp. KNN46-3
CGGTCATCGACCAGGCCAAGGGCATCGTGATGGAACGGCACAGGATGACGGCGGATCAGGCCTTCCAGCTCCTGGCCGGGTTCTCCAGCCGGACCAACACCAAGCTGCGCGAGGTCGCCGAACGCCTCGTGCACACCGGCGAGCTGCCGGACCTCCTCGACCGCTGAGGCGGGCCCGTGTCGGGCGGGTCGCTCGGCTCCGCCACCTGGGACTGTCGCCGTCGCACGCGAGGTGCTCGACCTGCACTCGTCGACCGAGCACGCCTCCTGGGGACGGCGCTGCTGGACTCTCGCCAGGTGGCTTGCGGTCCTGCGCGGGCTCACGAGGTCGCGTACCGTTCGCCCCGGTCCAACCTCCGGCCGATCGCCTCGTGGGGCGCCCGGGCCGGGACCGGCCGGTGGCCGTGTCCCGCGCCTCTCCGGGGGAGACCACCGTGACCGCACCCGTGACCTCGTCGCCGGGGACCGAGGACGACCCGGCGCTGTCCGTCTCGATCGACTTCGCCACAGCGACCGTCGTCCTCTCCGGCGAGCTGGACCGCGACGGGGCGCACCACCTCGTCGATGCCCTCGGCAACCTGCTCACCACAGGTCATCCGCGGTGGACGGTCGACAGCGCTGACGTCACCTGGTGCGACGTCGGTGGCCTCCGCGCACTCGCGGCAGCCCATGCCCTGGCCGTCGCCCACGGTCGCGAGCTGTACCTGCACCGGTCGAGCAGGTGCGTCGATCGACTGGTCGCCCTCAGCGGACTGGACCAACTGGTGTCCGGCGCACCGGGTCACGGGCGTCGCCCGGCACGGTCAGCACGTCCAGACGGCGCGGTGGCGCTGGTCGAGACCCACGTCGGAGGGCCGGCGTGACCGGGTGCCCGGTCAGCCGGGCCGCTCGCTCAGCGGTGTACGACCGCCCACCGTCGTCACGTTCCTGGGCGTGCGTCCGTGACGGACGGCGGGGCAGTTGCCCAGCGATCACGGCTGCCGGCCGGGTGCGGATGTGGTGGGTGAGGACTAGTCGACGCGGTGTGCGCGGTAGCCGTCGGCCAACGCCTCGTTGAGCGCGAGCGCCAGCACGTCCTGCTGACCGGTCTCCCAGGGCATCAGCCCGGCCAGGTACCCGTCCACGTCGAACAGGTCGCCGCTGCCGGTCAACGCCGCGTAGCGGAGCCACAGTGCCTCCAGCGTCAGCTCGGCGCGGACGCGGGCGGCGTCCATCTGCCGATGCCGCTGGTCGAGGGTCACTGCCCGGTCCAGCCCGAGTCACCACTCGAATGGGGCACGAGGCGGGCGTCCGATGCAGTTCGTCTGGGGAAGTGCTGGGTTCTGGGAATGACACGCCTCCGGTGTGGACACCGGGGTGATCACCGCGGCAGGAACCCCGAGCTGGAGTCCCGCTAGCACGCGCCGATCGGTCAACGCGCTGGACCTGGCCCTACGCCTCCCGACCGGTCCTCGCGGGAGAGGCGGAGGCCGGTCGGTGGCGCTGGGTGACCTCCGCGGTCGCGGCGTCAGAGGCGCCCGGCGAGGACGACGTCCTCGGCCACCTCCCGCAGCTTCCGGTTCTGGTGCTGGCTGGCGTTGACCAGGGCGTCGAACGCGGCCTGCTCGGGAATGCGCCGGCTGCTCATCAGGATGCCCATCGCCATGCCGATGGTGCGGGCGCTACGCAGCGCCGCCTCGAGGTCGGCCACCCTCGCGCGAGCCGCCGCCGTCTCCTCGCGCGATGTCGCCGTCTCGGCCCGCGACACCGCGGTCTCCTCGCGCGAGGACGCGAGTTCCTCGAGGGACCGGGCGAGATGCGCTTCGATCGACGTCTCGACCCGCTCGGTCACCACGGTCTCCTCACCCTTCGATCGTGACACGACGGTGACCGGTACGGCGACAGCCCCGTCCCACACCGACGTGGTCAACCGGCGGGGACCAGCGCGGCCCAGACGTGCTTGCGGGGTCCGTCGGCCGCCCACCCGAACGCCGTGGACAGCCGGGCGATGAGGTGCAGGCCCAGTCCGCCCAGGGCCGGGTCCCGGTCGACCGCGGGCACCGGCGGGTGGTCGGGGAGGGCGTCGCTGACATCGACGAGCCAGCCGCCGTCACACCCGTCCACACGAACGTGGACCGGCGCGCCGCTGTGCCGCAGCCCGTTGGAGGCGAGCTCCTCGAAGGCGAGCAACAACCGGTCCATGTCATCCTCGTCAGCCCCTGAGGGCAGCGTCCCGGACGCGAGACTGCGACGCAGCTCGTTGCGAGCGGCGGTCAGCTCGGCTGGTCGGGCGATGGTCCAGGCCCAGCTGTCGTGCACTGCGGTGGGAGTCGGTGGGAGGCGGTGCGCCCACCCGGCTGCCTGGTCGGTGCTCATGGGCTCCTGCGGTGGTCGAGCGGCTGGTCTCGCCGCTGTGCTGTGCCGGGTCGCGCTGTGCTGGCAGGGTCAGCCGAGCGCTCGCGAGGTGGTGCTGCGCGCGACGTCGCGCCTTGCTGCCGTCCAGGACGGCAGGGTCAGGAGTTCGTCGCGCCCGCGTTGCAGGGTGCCATCGGATCAGCCGGCCAGCACGTCGAGCGACGGACCGCACCACTCGACGAGCGACCGACCGATCGTCGTCAGCGGCCGGGCGAGGACGGCGACGTGCGTGGTCGTCGCTCGACGGCGCCGGGACCACGGGGAGCCGGCGGGGCCATCCGGAAGACCGGCCAGCCGATCTCGGTGCGCCAGGCGTCCGGTTCGGGGGTGTTGCGTGGGCCGACGAGGTAGGTCTCCCGCACCGGGCCGGCCACGGCCAGTGCGTTGGTCACCACCCACCGGCCGAGCTCCCCGTACGTGACGTCGATGTCGTCGTGCTCGCCGACGTGGGTGGTGACGGCGAGCTCGACGGCCGGCAGGGTGACCGGGTGCACCCGGCCGCTGCGCGGGGGCGCGGCCGTCGGCCGGTACACGAGCACTTGCCCGTGGCCCTCCTCGAACAGCGCGTTGTCGTACAGCCCGCCCGGGACGCCGGTCGGCTGGCGGACCACCGCGTCCAGCTCGGCCATGGCACCGGCGTACCAGCCGAGCACCTCCTCGAGCGCGACGTCGCCCTCGACCGCGGCCACCGTCGTCGCCGGGACCGCACGGACCTCGACGTCCAACGGCGCCGGCTCCGGCCGGAGCAGCCGGCGCAGCGATGCCACCGCGGCGCGGGTCCGATCGAGCTCCGCCTCGAGCCGCTGCAGGTGGTCGGCCACGAGGGTGGCCCGGGCACCCGGGTCAGGGGACCGCAGGATGCGCTGCACGTCGGGCAGCGGGACGTCCAGCTCGCGCAGCCGGTGGATGACCTGGGCGGCCGGGATCTGGTCCGCGCTGTAGTAGCGGTACCCGGTCGTGGCGTCCACCGCAGCGGGCTCGAGCAGGCCGGCGTCGTGGTAGCGGCGCAGCGTGCGCACGCTGAGGTGGGTCAGCCGGGAGAACTCGCCGATCGCCAGCATGCGTGCACTCTGCCCCCTCTCCCCGGGGGAGAGTCCAGCGCTTGACCCTCCCGCATCGGGAGTCCAGCGCTTGACCCTCCCGCATCGGGAGGCCGCACCGTGGGGACATGACCTCACCGACCAGCATCCGGCCCGACCAGCTCCCCGTGACGATCCGCAGCTACCTCGCTGCGCACGACGCCGGCGACGCGGACACCGCGCTGCGCGCCTTCACGCCCACCGCCGTGGTCGTCGACGACGGCCTCACCTACCGCGGGACCGAGGAGATCCGGCGCTTCCTGGCCAAGGCCGGGGCCGAGTTCACGTACACCAGCACCCTCGTCGCCGCGGACCGCACCGATGACGCGCACTGGGTCGCCACCAAGCACCTCGAGGGGGACTTCCCCGGTGGCGTCGTCGACCTGCGCTACCGCTTCGCGATGGACGGCGACTCCATCGCGGAGCTCCTCATCGCGCCGTGACGACCGTGCACTCCTCGTCGGCGTGTACTGGGAACGGCCCGCGTCGAGTGCCGGATGAGCAGGTCGGCCTGCCGGGTCGGAGCCGGAGGGGTCGCCTCGGACCTTTCCGCGATCGTCCCGCGCGCACTAGCTTGCCGTCGTCGAGGGGGATCGCGATCCGCGCGGCAGCCGGACGGTGGTGAGCGTTGATGGGCGTGGACATGGCGACAGCGGGCCTGGTGGGCCGGGACCCGGAGATCGACGCACTCGACCGGCTGCTCCGCGACGTGCGGCACCGCGGCGCCGCCGTCCTCGTCCGCGGCGAGGCCGGGATCGGCAAGTCCGCCCTGCTCGACCACGTGTGCGGAGCAGCGGCCGAACGCGGGCTGCGGGTGCTGGCCACGGCCGGCGTGGAGTCCGAGACGACCCTCCCGTTCGCCGGCCTCCACCAGCTGGCGCGCCCGCTGCTCGGTCGCCTCCCCGCGTTGCCCGCCCCGCAGCGGCGCGCGCTGAAGGCGGCGTTCGGCATGACCGACGACGCTGCACCGGAGCTCTTCCTGATCGGGCTGGCGGCCCTGACCCTGATCAGCGACAGCGCCGCCGACCAGCCCCTCGTGCTGGTCATCGACGACGCGCACTGGCTCGATCGGCCCAGCGCCGACGTCCTCGGCTTCGTGGCCCGTCGGCTCGAGTCGGAGGCAGTGGTGATGGTGGCGGCCCAGCGCGACGGCTTCCCGCCCGCCCTCGCCGGCCCGGCGGTGGGCGAGCACCGCCTCGAGCGCCTGGACCGTCGCTCCGCCGAGGACGTGCTGGCGCGCCGGGCACCGCAGCTCGGGACGGCCGACCGCCGGCGCCTGCTGGCCGAGGCCGCGGGGAACCCGCTGGCGTTGGTGGAGCTGCCCCTGGAGCGCGCGCGGGACGACGGGGCGCCCCTGACGCTGACCGCGCGGCTGGAGCACGCGTTCGCAGCCCGGCTCCCCGGGCTGCCCGACGCGACCCGCGACCTGCTGCTCGTCGCAGCGCTGGAGGACGAGGGCGACCTGGGGGAGGCGCTGGCCGCAGCGTCCACCCTCCGCGGCGACGAGGTCACCGCGGACGCACTGACCTCGGCCGTCGAGGTCGGGCTGGTCGCCGCCGACGGCGGGAGGCTGACCTTCCGTCATCCGCTGGTCCGCCACGCGATCCGCCAGCGGGCCACCCTCGCCGAGCGGCAGCGCGCGCACATCGCGCTGGCCGGGACGCTGCGCGGCACCGACCGGCAGATCTGGCACCGGGCCGCCGCAGCCGATGCACCGGACGACGCGGTCGCCGCCGAACTGGAGGACGCCGCGGCCCGCGCCCAGCGCCGAGGTGGTGTGGCAGCGGCACAGGCGGCGCTCGAGCGCGCCGCCCGACTGACCGCCGACCCGGCGGAGCGGGCGCGGCGCTACCTGCGAGCAGCGGAGCTCGCCTTCGAGTGGGGGCGGCCCGACGTCGTCGACCGCCTGCTGCGTCAGACCGCGGTCCTCGACGTCCCGGCTCGGGAGCGGGCACGCATGACGGTGATCCGGGAGGGGTTCGAGGAGGGCATCCGCGACGTCCGCGCGGGCACCCGGATGCTGACCGACGTCGCGGCCGCAGCTGCGGCCGACGGCCGGGCCGACCAGGCGCTGGGGTTCCTCCGGGCAGCGGCGCTGCGGTGCTGGTGGGCCGAGCCGGGCGCCGAGGCGCGCGCCCACCTGCTCGAGGTCGTCGAGCAGGCACTCGATCCGGACGACGTGCTGGTGCTCGAGGTGCTCTCCTACGTAGCACCGTTCGACCGCGGGGCGCTGCTCCACGAGCGGTTGTGTGCCGTGGCCGACGGTCCGCTCGACACGGCGCGGGCCCAGGCCGCCGGCGAGGCGGCGAGCGTCGTGGGCGACTTCCCGCTCGCCGTGGGGTTCCTGACGTCGGCGCTGACCGGCCTCCGGGGCGACGGTCGGCTCGGACTCCTGGGACGGGCCCTGGCCGTGCAGGCGTGGAGCGCGCTGAACGTCGGGCGGTTCGACCTGGCCGCCACGGCTGCCGACGAGGCGGCCCGGCTCTCCGCCGACTCCGCCCAGCCGCTGATGGGGGCCGTCGCCCTGGTGGTCCAGTCGGTGGTCGCCGCGGTCTGCGGCGCCGAGGACGTCGAGGAACGCCTCGCCGAGGCTGCCCGGCTGGGCCTGCAGGTGGACTCGAACGCCGTCCTGGCGGGTGTGCAGTTCGCCCGGGGCATGGTCGCGCTCGACCAGGGACTGCACCAGGCTGCCTGGGATCAGCTCGTCCGCCTCTCCGACCCCGCCGACCCCGCCCACCACCCCGTGGTGCGCAGCTTCGCCGTCGGCGACCTGGTGGAGGCCGCCGTCCACAGCGGGCACCGGGCCGAGGTCGAGCCGATCGTGGCGGACCTCGAGGTGATCGCGGCGCGGACCCCGTCGCCGGTGCTGCACATCGGGCTCCGGTACGGCCGAGCGCTCCTGGCCTCCGAGGACGAGGCCGAGGAGCTGTTCGCGGCCGCCCTGGCGGCCGACCTGGGTCCCTGGCCCTTCGCCCGTGCCCGCCTGCAACTGGCCCACGGGGCCTGGCTGCGGCGGTGCCGGCGGGCGGCGGAGTCCCGGGCCCCGCTGCGGGCCGCGCGGGA
>NZ_JAAKGN010000211.1:0-6469 GCF_011039295.1 Modestobacter sp. KNN46-3
CTGCGTCGGCCGTGCCCAGGCTCCACTGGGGCCCCAGCGGAGCCCAGATCTCGCGCACGGACACGTCGTCGTAGAACACCTCGACGCCGGAGGTCCCGAAGCCGCTGTACAACCGGAAGAACGGTGCCCCCTTTGCGTCGGCCGGGACCTCCATGTCCACCGACAGCTGCTGCCAGGTGTCGGTCTTGACGGGTGCGTTGGAGCGGACCTCGCGATAGACGTTGTTGGCATCCAGGTAGAAACCGACCACCCGCAGCCCACGTGGCGACACCGGGGCGAGACCGGTCGATCCAGGAACGTAGATCCACGCGTCCGCGCGGTATGTGGCACCGGGGCGTAGCTGCCCGTTGGCGGGCGCGATCTCCACGAACGAATCCGCCGTGCTGCCGTCCGTCACCAGCCGCAAGGAGTCCAGCACCGACTTCGTGGGTTCTGAACCGCCGTGCCCCCGCCCGGTCACCCGTGCGTGGGTGACGCCGTTGCTGCTCAGACCGCTGACGCTAGCGATGGTCTTCTGCGCTGCTGACAGCAGCTCCTGCTGGGGCTCGAAGCCGGACCGGGGGTCCCGCGAGGAGGCCGCGCGGCCGAGTGCCAAGCCGAACTCGTCGACATCGGTGCTCGACAAGGTGTAGTCGCCGGTCAGCAGGTTGGCCGACCCGGGCCCGATCTCCGTCGTCGCCGCGTCGTCTGCATCGGGCGACACGGTCACGGTGACCCAGGCCGACTTGTAGGCGCCGGCTCCATCGGCATCGGCGGAGACGATCGCCTGTACCTGGACGGGACCAGGGACATGGCCGAGCGTCGAACTCACGTCCCAGCTGGCGTAGTCGCCCAGATCGCTGATCTTGGTCCAGGGCGCGGAGAGGGGGGTGCCGTTCGCCCGGGTCAGGTCAGCCAGCGCGATGTCCTGGCTCGTCGCAGCGTCGGGGCCCCGGCGGTAGGCGAACTTGACGTACTCGAACACCTGCTCGCCCGTGACCGAGAGCTTGACCCGGCGCACCACCTGGCTGCCCTCGACAGGAGAGGTCAGGCCCGCTCGGCCCACGTTGAAGGCGTACTTGACGATGGACGACCGGTTGCCGGCCCTGTCCACGGAGCGAACCTGCAGGACGTGCACCCCGTTGGTGGTCGGGGTCACCGAGAACGTGGTCACGTTGCCGGTTGCAGGGGTGAGCGCCGTCCCGGGCGCCTGGTCCAGGCCCCACTCGAAGCCGACCAGGCTGGGATCAGACGTCTTCAGCGTCGCGGTGAACATCCCCGCGGAGTACTCGGACTTGTGCCACGTGCCGTCGCTCGGATAGTCCGTCGACGTGATCGAGGGCGCGCCCGGTGCTGCCGTGTCGACCCGGAAGTCGGCCCACGCCGACGTCGCGGTGTTCCATTGGAGACCGTCATGGGTGTGCAGCAGGAACGAGTAGGAACCCCCGTCCGCCAACACACCCGGTGGGACGTCGACAAAGGCGACCTGGCCGTCCCGCACGTTGTTGACCCACTGACTCCAGATGACCTGCCCACCGACCCGCCACAGCTCGAACAACGCGTTGGTGGACCCATCGGCGTCGTGGACGGTGCCCGACAGGCGAGGCGTGACGGACGACGTCCACCTGCCGTCCTTGTTCACCGTGTTGCTGACGGCGAGTCCGTCGGACGGACCGGGTGGGGTGTTCCAGTTGACGTACAGCGTGGGGACGCCCCAACCCGCCTCGGCCGAGTTGAACTTCTTCCAGCCGTAGGAGTCCCGTTCGTTCTCCGCCATCACCCCCACGCCCACCGTGGTGTAACCGGTGCTGGACCACGTCTGCACGAGTTTGGTCAGATCCGCTGCCACCCAGCCGTCATCACAGCCGTTACCGCCCTTGGTCTGGCCCGAGGTGCTCTGTCGGTTGAACCAGCCCGGCTGGGCGTTGATGCGTGCGGCGGTGGTGGCTGGGGCGGTGTCCCAGACCTCCCAGTTGCGCGCCTGGCACGACCACGCGTGCCATTCGTACAGGTTGAGGCTGGCCTGCAGGATCGTCTTGTTGCGGATGCCCGAGAGGTCGAAGTTCATGAACGACCGCGCGACGGTGGCGCCTCCGTCGTAGGTGCCGAGCCGCAGTTCCGTACTGCCGGACTGGTCGCTGCTGAATCCGGTTTGCACCCAGGTGTCGAATCCCCACTCCCAGCGGTACTCCGGGTCCACGACCACCGGGTACTGGGTCTCTGCGTCCGCCAGGAAAGCCGTGTCCGGGGTGAGTGCGACCTCCACGGAGTGCGGAGAGGTGACCACTGCGGCATCAGTCAGCACCAGCGTGGTGCTGCCGCCGGCATCAGCCGACGCCGGGGAGTCGACCTGCCCCGGGGCGTCGGTGACCTCGGTCTCGCTGCCACTCGGCAAGGCCGGCGGCTCTCCCGGTGTACCGAGGTCGACCAGGGTCTGGGCGTCGCCTGCGGTGGTCGGCTCGCTCGGCCGCTCCTCGGCCGCCTCCTCAGCTCCCCAGTCCGGCAGGGGCGCGAGGGCGGTGAGCGGCTGGTCGTCTTCCTCCGTCCACGGCTCCGTGATGGGGTGCAGGCGCTCTCCATCGACGCCTGCGTCCCACACCTGGGGAGCGCCGCTGGATCCCACGACCTCACCGGTGTCCCCCGTGAAGGCGACTCCCCCGTCATCGGTCTCCGTCGCCGTGACGCCCTCACCGATGACCGTCAGCGAGAGGTCCGGCACCCGTCCTGGCTCCGGCCGCTCCGTGAGCACGTAGTACTGCTCGTAGCCGCTGCGCGTGGCCTCGACCACCAGATCGACCCCGGGCTGGACTTCCGGGTAGACCGCCCGGGGCCCCTCCAAGCGCGGGGTGGGCAGCTGCTGCGTCCAGGCGAGACCGACGGACTCCCCAGCCTCACCGGACATGGACAGGAGTTCGCCGTCCGCGGGCGTCCCGCCGCCTGCCAGTTCGAGATGAGCGGGATGGGCCTTCGGAGCGACGGTCCCCTCGGGCTGCACCTCCAGGGTCAGATCGACCTCGACCCAGTCCGATGACGTCGTCCCGTCTCCGTCGCCGGTCCGCACCCAGATCGGCGCCTGCGCCTGTCCGGTCGTCAGCGTCCCGTCCGGGTTGACCCAGGTCGACGAGGTCTCGGTGCGCTCACCGATGACCTCGACCCGTTCGCCCTGCAGTTCGGCGATCGTCCGGGCGGTGGAGATGTCGGGCGCCTCCAGCGGACCGGACGCCTCGGTGTCCGCAGAGGACCTGTCGACGGGCGCGGCCTGCGCCTGCTGGTTGGGGGCAAAGGTCCCCGCGACCAGCGCCGCGGCGACTGCCACCCCGAGCGGCCCCTTGACCCGCCACTTCGGAACAGCACTGAACCCATGACCAGCACGCACGAGAGACCTCACCAAGCACAGGACGAGTCGGATGGAACGACGTCGAACGCGCCAGGTTCAGGCGTTCGCGGTGAAGCTGGCAGATGCGCAGCGCACACGCAAGGACACGGAGAGTGGCGAATCTCTCCTGTCCCACTCGTCTCACCAGCACCGTGACAAGCCGCTGACCTGCACAGACATCCGAGACCGTGGAGTCCGATCGGCGTGAGGGGGCAGCCGTCCCATCGCGGAGAGCCACTGCCGCAGTTGGGATCGATCCCGGCGTCCCGGCATCGGCGACCATCGCTTGATCCCACTAATGTGGTTCCAGTCGACGGACCCCACCGGGGGGCCGGGGAGCGGGAGGCTCAGCCCTGATCTTCAAGGCGGTGCGCGATGGGCGCCCCTACCCCGACCACGGCTTCTCCGCCCGCGACTGGGCGATGATCCCGCCCCGGCAGATCCGGATGGACACCCTCGTCACCACCAAGCGCGAGCTGGCCCTCGACACGCTGCTCGCCGACGACTCGACCTTCTACGGCGACCTGTTCCCGCACGCGGTGCAGTGGAACGGCGAGACGTACCTGGAGGACGGCCTGCACCGGGCCCTGCGCGCGGCCCTGCAGCAGCGCAACGTCATCCACGTCCGGGTGCTCGACCTCGACTCGCTGATGCCGGCCCAGACGCCGGCCGAGAGCAACTCCGCAGACGCCAGCCCGGCCGACGCCGGCCAGCCGCGCTGACGGCTCAGAGCCAGCCCTTCTCCTCCGCCACCCGGGCCGCCTCCACCCGGGTGCGCGCCCCGGTCTTGCCGATCGCCGAGGACAGGTAGTTCCGCACCGTCCCCTCGGACAGGAACAGCCGCCCGGCGATGTCGGCGACCGTCGCCCCGTCGGCCGCCGCCCGCAGCACGTCGGCCTCGCGACCCGACAGCGGTGTCGCGCCCATCGCCAGCGCAGCCGCGGCCAGGTCCCGGTCGATCACCCGCTCCCCCGCCATCACCGCCCGGATGCCCCGGGCCAGCTCGGCCACCGGCGAGTCCTTGACCAGGAAGCCGGCGGCGCCGACCTCCATCGCCCGGCGCAGGAACCCCGGCCGGCCGAACGTGGTGAGGACGACGGCGCGCACCTCCGGCAGCGCAGCGGCCAGCTCCCGGGCCGCCTCGAGCCCGTCCTGCCCCGGCATCTCGATGTCCAGCAGCGCCACGTCCGGCCGGCAGGCACGCGCGGCCTCGAGCACCTCGTCGCCGCGGCCGACCTCGGCCACCACCTCGATGTCCTCCTCGAGGTCCAGCAGCGCCCGCAGCGCGCCCCGCACCAGCGCCTGGTCCTCGGCCAGCAGCACCCGGATGGTCACGCGCTCACCGGCACCGGGAGCAGCGGCACCGTGGCCTGCAGTCGGTACCCGCCGCCGTCCACCGGGCCGGCTGCCAGTTCCCCGCCCAGCGCACCGACCCGCTCGCGCAGACCGGCCAGACCCGACCCGGGCGAGGCGCCCAGCACGGTGATCGGGTCCTCCGCGCCACGACCGTCGTCGGTCACCGTCAGCACCGCTCGTACCCCGTCCTCGGCCAGGCCGATCGTCACCGTGCCGGCCCGGCTGTGTCGCAGCACGTTCGTCGTCGCCTCGCGCACCACCCACCCCAGGGCCGCGTCGACCGTGCCCGGCAGCGTGGGCACCCGGTCGGGCAGCCGCACGTCGATCCCGGCCCCGGTCAGCGCGGAACGCGCCTCGGCGAGAGCCTGGGCGCAGGTGACCTGCCGGTAGCCGCTGACGGCGTCCCGCACCTCGGCCAGTGCGCGACGGGCCGCCGCCTCGACGTCGGCCATCTCCTGTCGGGCGCGGGCCGGGTCGGCCTCGGCCAGCCGGCGGGCGAGCTCGCTCTTGAGCGCGATGAGCGACAGCGAGTGCCCGAGCAGGTCGTGCAGGTCACGGGCGAAGCGCAGCCGTTCCTCGGTGACGGCGTTGCGGGCCAGCTCCTCGCGGGCCTCCTGCAGCTCCCGGTTCACGGTGATCAGGTAGCCGGTGCCCCGGATCCCGAAGGCGGTGAGCAGGCAGATCGGCGACAGGAACAGCAGGCCGGGGTCCCCGGAGACCAGGGGCACCGCCAGGCACACCAGCGCCGCGCCGACCACGGCCGGCCACACCCAGCGCCCGGGCAGCGTGGCCGCGGCGGCTGCCGACACGTAGATCATCAATCCTGCCCAGGCCGGCCCGAACCCGACCGCCAGCGCGACGGCGAGCACCGCGGTCACCGCGAACTCCGGCCGCAGCGCCCGCGGCCGGCCGAGCTGACCCATCACCCGCAGGTAGACCACGGTGAAGACGAGCAACCCGATCGCGCCGACCCAGCGTGCCGCCGTCGGGCGGTCGGTGGTGACGAGGTCGGCGATCGGGAAGAACTGGAACAGCAGCCAGGGCACGGCCCAGATCGCCTTCCCCCACCAGTTCGACCGGTCCACGAGACGGACGCTAGCGGTCGGCTGCCCGGTCACGGCTCAGCCCGCCACCGCGTGCAGCGGGCGCCGCCGGGCGACCACCAGGGCGGCCGCGGCGAACACGACGCCGTAGCCCGCCAACACCATGACCGGCGGGCCGGCGAACGTCCCGGCCGCGATGTCCCGGCCCAGCTCGGCGAACCAGTAGGACGGCATCGCGCGGGCCAGCGCCGCCATCCCGTCCGGGAACATCTCGACCGGGAACCACAGCCCACCCAGTGCGGCGAGCACGGTGCCGAGGATCCCGATCGCCGCGCCTGCGGCCTGGGCGTCCAGGGCCAGCCCCACCGCCACACCGAGCGCCACGAACACCACCGACCCCGCCCACAGTGAGCCGACCAGCGCCAGCCAGGTGCCCAGGCCGAACGCGACGCCGTTGACGAACCGCCCGACCAGCGCCACGACGAGCAGGCTGGGCAGCACCAGCAGCGCCCCGACCATGACGTCGACGGCGAACACCGACCCGGTGGGCACCGGCGTCACCCGCAGCTGCCGCAGCCAGCCGGAGGAGCGGTCGAAGGCGATCCGGATCGTCGCGCCCAGCGCGGCGCCGATCGCCCCGTAGGCCATCATCGAGACCAGGACGGCGCCGGCGAGGTCCTGGTACTCCCCGGCCGGCGCCTGCCCGCCGATGACC
>NZ_JAAKGN010000212.1:0-6363 GCF_011039295.1 Modestobacter sp. KNN46-3
CGGCGAGCGCGGCGCGACCGGCGGCCGACCGGGGGTCGACCTCCCGCTGGCCCACGTGGTCGCCGGCGGCGCCGTCGACGACCGGCTCGACGAGCACGCCACGGCCGTCGTCCTCGACGACCTCGGCGCTGTCCCGTTCCGGTGAGCCGGGAGTGGACTGCCGGGAGGCCGACTAGTGGCTGCGCCGGTCAACGGCCCCGGCACCGACCCGCGCGCTGCCATCGCCCCCGGCACGGCCATCCCCACCCGACGGGGCACCGAACTGCTCCTGCTCGGCTTCGCGGTGCTCATCACGCTGGCCGCGCACCTGATCATCGACATCACCGTCACCGGGTCCCCGGGCACCGAGCTGGTCACCTTCGGCATCTGGTTCTCCGCGCTGTGGGTCGTCGCGCACGTCGTCGTCCGGCGGTTCGCGCCCTACGCCGACCCACTGCTGCTGCCCTGCGTCGCGGTGCTGTCCGGGCTGGGCCTGTCGATGATCCACCGGCTGGACATCGCCGGTACCCAGCTCGGCGGCAGCAGCTCCGCGAGCGTGGACGCCCCGGTCCAGTTGGTGTGGGCCACGGTCGGGCTGGTGCTGTTCGTCGCCGTCCTGGTCATCGTGCGCGACCACCGGGCGCTCGCCCGCTTCGCCTACACCCTCGCCCTCATCGGGCTGGTGCTGCTGGCGCTCCCCGCGGTGCTGCCGAACTCGGAGATCAACGGCGCCAAGCTGTGGATCCGGTTCGGCGGCTTCTCCATCCAGCCCGGTGAGTTCGCCAAGATCTGCCTGATCGTCTTCTTCGCCGCCTACCTGGTCGACAAGCGCGACGTGCTGGCGCTGGCCAGCCGCCGGGTGCTCCGCCTGGAGCTGCCGCGCGGCCGCGACCTCGGCCCGGTGCTGCTGGCCTGGGTCGCTTCGATCCTGGTGCTGGTCTTCGAGCGCGACCTGGGCAGCTCGCTGCTGCTGTTCGGCATCTTCGTGGTGATGCTCTACGTGGCCACCGAGCGCGCGAGCTGGCTGGTCATCGGCCTGCTGCTGTTCGCCGGCGGTGCGTTCGTCGCCTACCAGCTCTTCAGTCACGTCCGGGTGCGGGTGGACACCTGGCTGGACCCCTTCGCCTACGCCGACACCGGCGGCTACCAGGTGGTCCAGTCGCTGTTCAGCCTCGGCACCGGCGGTCTGTTCGGTGCCGGCCTCGGCGGCGGGCGGCCGGACCAGGTGCCGGTCGCCAAGAGCGACTTCATCGCCGCCGCGATCGGTGAGGAGCTGGGGCTCTTCGGCCTGGTCGCGATGATCGTGATCTACCTGGTGCTGGTCGAGCGGGGGCTGCGCACCTCCCTGGTGGTCCGCGACGGCTTCGGCAAGCTGCTGGCCGCCGGGCTGGCCTTCTCCCTCGCCTGGCAGGTCTTCGTCGTCCTGGGCGGGGTCACCGGGCTGCTGCCGCTCACCGGGCTGACCACGCCCTTCCTCGCCTACGGCGGATCGTCCCTGGTCGCGAACTTCGGGCTGGTGGCGCTGCTGGTGCGGATCAGCGACGCCGCCCGCCGACCGGCCGCCACGGCCGCGACCACGCCGCCGAGGCTCACCGATGCCCCGACCGAGGTGGTCCAGCCGTGAACGCCCCGCTGCGCAAGGTGGCGATCAGCGTGCTGGTGCTGTTCACCCTGCTGATCGTCAACGTCAACGTGATCCAGGTGCTCCGCGCCGACGACCTGCGCGCGGACGCCCGCAACACCCGCGTGCTCACCGAGGAGTACGGCCGGGAGCGCGGGGCGATCGTCGTCGACGGCAACGAGATCGCCTCCTCCGTGGAGACCGACAGCACCCTGCGGTACCAGCGCACCTACGCCAACGGGCCGCTGTACGCAGCGGCCACCGGGTACTACTCGGTGCTGTTCGGCAACCGCGGGATCGAGCGGGTCGAGAACGACGTCCTGCGTGGCACCGACGACCGGCTCTTCGGCCGGCGGCTGGCCGACCTGTTCACCGGCCGGGACCCCTCCGGCGGCAACGTCGAGCTCACCTTGGACCCGGCCGTGCAGGAGGCGGCGATGGCCGGCCTGGCGGGTCACGTCGGCGCCGTCGTCGCCCTCGACCCGTCCACCGGGGCGGTCCTCGGCCTGGCCAGCACGCCCACGTACGACCCGGGCCAGTTGGCCGGCAGCGACACCGCCGCGGTCCGCGCCTACGCCGAGCAGCTGGACGCGATGGAGACCGACCCGCGGACCAACCAGGCCATCTCCGAGCGCTACCCGGCCGGCTCGATCTTCAAGGTCGTCGTCGCCGCCGCAGCGCTGGCCAGCGGCGACTACACGCAGGAGACGGTCATCCCGGCTCCCCAGGACTACATCCTGCCGGGCACCTCCACCGACCTGCAGAACTTCGGCAACGAGCCCTGCAGCCCGACGGGCGAGCAGCCGTTGATCGACGCGCTCACCATCTCCTGCAACACCGCCTTCGCCCAGCTCGGCATCGAGCTGGGCGAGGACGCGGTCCGGGAGATGGCCGAGGCGTTCGGCATCGACGGGGAGCGCTTCGAGATCCCGCTGACCGTGCAGGGCAGCACGATCGGCGACATCGAGAGCGACGCCGCGCTGGGGCAGACCTCGATCGGACAGCGGGACGTCGCCCTGACCCCGATGCAGGCCGCGATGATCGCCGCCGCGGTCGCCAACGACGGGGACCTGATGAACCCGTACCTGGTCGAGTCGATCCAGGCCCCGGACCTCTCGGTGCTCGACCAGACCGAGCCCGAGCAGCTGTCGGAGCCCTTCTCCGAGGAGGTCGCCGACCAGCTCACCGCGATGATGACCAACGTCGTCGACGAGGGCACCGGCCGCCGCGCCCAGATCAGCGGCATCGAGGTGGCCGGCAAGACCGGCACCGCGGAGAACGCCGGCCCCGACCACAACTGGTTCATCGGCTTCGCGCCTGCGGACGACCCGAGCATCGCCGTGGCGGTCTTCATCCGCAACGGCGGCGGCACCGGCGGGGACGTCTCCGCCCCGATCGCGCGCTCGGTCATCGAGGCCCACCTGCAGGGCGGCGGCTGATGGCTGTCCGCGTGGGCAGCCAGCTGGCCGGCCGCTACGAGATCACCGCCCCGATCGCCACCGGTGGGATGGGGGAGGTCTGGCAGGCCCGCGACCGCACCCTCGGCCGGATCATCGCGGTCAAGGTGCTGCGCAGCGAGTACACCGGCGACTCGAGCTTCCTCATCCGGTTCCGGAACGAGGCCAGGCACACCGCCGCCCTGTCGCACCCGAACATCGCCTCGGTCTACGACTACGGCGAGACCACCCAGGACGGCCAGCGCCTGGCCTACCTGATCATGGAGTTCGTCGAGGGCAAGCCGCTGGTCACCATCCTGGCCGAGCGCGGGCGGCTCACCGCCGAGCAGACCCTCGACGTCCTCGGGCAGGCCGGCGACGGCCTCTCCGCCGCGCACGACGCCGGCATGGTGCACCGGGACATCAAGCCCGGGAACCTGCTCGTGCGGCCGGACGGCGTGGTCAAGCTGACCGACTTCGGCATCGCCTACGCCCGCGACGCCGCCCCGCTCACCCGCACCGGGATGGTGGTCGGCACCGCGCAGTACCTCTCCCCCGAGCAGGCCCAGGGGCACGTGGTGACCGCCGCCTCCGACGTCTACTCGCTCGGCGTGCTCGGGTACGAGTGCATCGCGGGGGTGCGTCCCTTCGACGGCGAGTCGCAGGTGGCGATCGCGCTGGCGCAGATCAACCGACCCCCGCCCCCCATGCCGGCGGACGTGCCGTGGCAGGTGCGGGCGCTGATCGAGCGTGCCCTGGCCAAGGACCCCGCGGCACGCTTCCCCGACGGCGCGGCCTTCGCCGCCGCGGTGCGGCAGGTGGCGGCCGGCGGCCCCGTGCCGGCCGCCACCGCGATGACCCAGGTGGTCGGGGACGACGGCACGGCGACCACGATGTTCCCGGCGACCGGTCCGGGCACCACCGTGAACCCCTCGACCGCGCCCCGCACCATGCCCCCGCTGCACGGCCCCCCGGTCGACGGTGACGGTGCGAGCAGCTGGACCGGTGACGAGGCCGACCCGCAGGACCTCCGCCGGACCCGGCTGCTGTGGGCCGCGGCGGCGCTGGCCCTCGTCGGGCTGGTCGCCGCCGGGGTGTTCCTCGTCCTCTCCAGGTCCGACGACCCGGACAGTTCGGCGGCGCCGGGTGGCGCCAGCTCGCCCTCGGCATCCGCATCGGCGTCCACCAGTGCCTCCGGGGCCATCGCGTTCGACGTGGCCGACTACGTCGGGGACGACGCCGATCTGGTCAGCGCCCAACTCGTGGGCCAGGGCTTCACGGTGCGGCAGGAGGACGCCACTGCGGACGAGCTGGAGGAGGCCGGGATCGCGCTGGCCGAGAACGACGTCGTGACCGCCTCCCCCGCGCGCGGTCCCCTCGCGGAGGGGGCGACGATCACGCTCGCCGTGGCCGCCCAGGCCTACGCCCCCGGGGACGCCGGGGACGCCGGGGAGAGCAGTGCCCCGCCGCCGGCGGCACCGGCACCCGACGACGGGGACGACGAGGGCGAGGACGGCGGGCCGACCACCCCGACGACCGCCACGGTGACCGCGACGGTGACCCAGCGGAGCTCGACCAGCTCCAACACGTCGACCACCACCCCCACCAACACCCCGACCAACACACCGACCAGCGAGCCCGTCGACCCGGCCCCGTCTTCGTCTCCGGCCGCCTCTGTCTCCTCGAACGCGGACGCACCGTCAGCGGGCAGCATCTCAGGCAACCAGTGACACACGCGTCCCGAGGCGCTCGCGTCGCGCCTGCCGCGAGCCCGCCAGCGATTAGGCTCCGCGACGGCGTACCGCTCCCCGGTCCAGCCACCCCGGAGCCGCGACCGCCGCACCGCACCACCCGAGAGGACCACCGATGACCACCCCCCAGGTGCTCGGCGAGCGCTACGAGATCGGCGGGGTGCTCGGCCGCGGTGGCATGGCGGAGGTGCACCGGGGGCGCGACCTCCGGCTGGGCCGGGAGGTCGCGGTCAAGGTGCTGCGCCAGGACCTCGCCCGCGACCCGTCGTCCCAGGTCCGGTTCCGCCGCGAGGCCCAGGCCAGCGCATCGCTGAACCACCCGGCGATCGTCGCGGTCTACGACACGGGGGAGGACCGCACCGCCACCGGCGCGACCCCGTACATCGTCATGGAGTACGTCGAGGGCGACACCCTGCGCGACGTGCTCCGCCGCGAGCGGCGCCTCCCCCCCGAGCGCGCCATGTCGCTCACCGCCGACATCTGCGCCGCGCTGGACTTCAGCCACCGCAACGGCATCGTGCACCGGGACGTGAAGCCCGGCAACGTCATGATCACGCCGCAGGGCACCGTGAAGGTGATGGACTTCGGCATCGCCCGGGCGGTCTCCGACTCCGCCGCGACGATGACCTCGACGGCCGCCGTGATCGGCACCGCCCAGTACCTCTCCCCCGAGCAGGCCCGCGGCGAGGGCGTCGACGCCCGCTCCGACGTCTACTCCGCCGGGTGCCTGCTCTACGAGCTGGTCACCGGCACCCCGCCCTTCACCGGCGACTCCCCCGTCGCCGTCGCCTACCAGCACGTGCGGGAAGACCCCCGGACGCCGTCGTCGATCAACCCGGAGATCACCCCGGAGCTCGACGCCATCCTGCTCAAGGCGATGAGCAAGAACCCGGCGAACCGCTACCAGTCCGCCGCCGACATGCGCGCGGACCTGCTGCGCGCCGTCGCCGGCCAACGGGTCGAGGCGACACCGGTGATGAGCGACGCCGAGAAGACCACGATCATCGGCGTGACCCCCGGCGGGTACGGCAACGACGAGTGGGACGACGGGCAGGCCGATGACAAGCGCCGGCGCAACCGGATCATCGCGATCGTCGTCGCCGTCGTCGTGCTGATCGCCGGCGGCGTCGGCCTGGCCCTGGCCCTGACGTCCGGGGGCGACGAGCCCGAGGCCCCCGTGGTCGAGCAGGTCGCGGTGCCCGATCTGGTCGGTGACCCGCAGGCCGACGCCGAGGCCGAGATCCTGGCCGCGGGCCTGCAGGTCGGCACGGTCACCCGCGAGCCGAGCACCCAGGCCCAGGAGGACACCGTGCTCAGCTCGAACCCGGCCGCGGGCACCCAGCTGGACCCGCAGGAGCCGGTGGACCTGGTCGTCGGCGGCGGCCCCAACACCATCGCCGTGCCCAACGTGCTGGGCGACGACCAGGACGAGGCGATCGACCGGCTGGAGGGCGCCGGCTTCACCGGGAGCACCAGCACCGATCAGGTCGACAGCCTGCAGCCCGCCGGCACCGTCGTGGGGCTCGACCCCACGCCGGGCAGCCAGGCCGCCCCGGACGTGTCGTTCCGGCTGAGC
>NZ_JAAKGN010000213.1:0-6336 GCF_011039295.1 Modestobacter sp. KNN46-3
GTCAACGCTCGACGTGCCGTCGCGCGAACGCTCGCACGACGAGGCTCCCGGAGCCACGGGTCGTGCTGCGCCCCGTGGGCGGAAGTGGTGGACGGCTCGGCTCACGCCGTACCTGTTCCTCGCTCCGTGGTTCGCCGGCCTGCTGTTCATCACCGCCGGGCCGATCGCTGCATCGGCCTACCTGTCCTTCACCGACTACAGCCTCATCGGTGCGCCGGAGTGGATCGGGCTGGCCAACTTCGAGCGGATGTTCGACGACCCGCGCTTCTACCAGTCGCTGAAGGTCACGTTCATCTACGTCGCCGTCTCGGTGCCGATCCAGCTGGCGTTCGCACTGTTCCTGGCGATGATCCTCGACCGGGGCCTGCGCGGCCTGGCGCTCTACCGGTCGATCTACTACCTGCCGTCGCTGATCGGCGGCAGCGTCGCGATCGCCATCCTGTGGCGGCAGATCTTCGGCTCCGACGGGCTGCTCAACCAGGTGCTCCGGTTCGTGGGGTTCGAGAACCCGCCCGGCTGGGTCTCCGACCCCGACTACGCCCTCGGCACGCTGATCATCCTGAACGTCTGGACCTTCGGTGCCCCGATGGTCATCTTCCTGGCCGGGCTGCGGCAGATCCCGACCATGTACTACGAGGCGGCGTCCCTGGACGGCGCGGGGAAGGTCCGGCAGTTCCTGCAGGTCACCCTGCCGCTGCTCTCGCCGATCATCTTCTTCAACCTCGTGCTGCAGACGATCAACGCGTTCCAGACGTTCACGCAGGCGTTCATCGTGAGCGGCGGCACCGGTGGTCCGGCCGACTCCACGCTCTTCTACACGCTCTACCTCTACCAGCGCGGCTTCGGCAACTTCGACATGGGCTACGCCTCGGCGCTGGCCTGGTTCCTCCTGCTCATCGTCGGTGGCCTGACCGCGATCAACTTCTTCGCATCGAAGTACTGGGTGTTCTATGGCGACTGACCTGACCGTGGCCCCCCTGTGGCTGCCACGGAGAAGCTCCCCGACCGCAAGAAGAAGCAGCGGCCGCGCTGGCTGGCGCACATCGTGCTCATCCTCGGTGCGCTGCTCATGCTCTATCCGCTGCTGTGGATGCTCTCGAGCTCGTTCAAGTTCACCGAGGACATCTTCAGCCAGACCGGGCTGATCCCGGAGCGCGTCACCGGGCAGAACTACCCCGACGGCTGGACCGCGCTGCCGCGGGACTTCGGCCACTACATCTGGAACTCGCTCGTCATCGTCGTCGGTTCCATCATCGGCAACCTGCTGGCCTGCTCCCTGGCGGCCTACGCATTCGCGCGGCTGGACTTCAAGTTCAAGAAGTTCTGGTTCGCGGTGATGCTCGGGACGATGATGCTGCCGATCCACGTGGTGATCGTGCCGCAGTACATCCTGTTCTCCGAGCTCGAGTGGATCAACACGTACTGGCCGTTGATCGTGCCGAAGCTGCTGGCCACCGACGGCTTCTTCATCTTCCTGATGGTGCAGTTCATCCGGGGCATCCCGACCGAACTGGACGAGGCCGCCCGGATCGACGGCTGTGGGCACTTCGCGATCTTCTGGCGGATCGTGATCCCGCTGTCGGTGCCGGCCCTGGCCACCACGGCCATCTTCACCTTCATCTGGACCTGGAACGACTTCTTCAGCCAGCTGATCTTCCTGACCGACCCGGAGATGTACACCGTCCCGGTCGCCCTGCGGACGTTCGTCGACGCGACGAGCCAGACGCCGTGGGGTCCTGTCTTCGCCATGTCGATCGTCGCCCTGGCGCCGGTCTTCGGCTTCTTCCTCGCGGGCCAGCGCTATCTCGTCCGAGGCATCGCCACCACGGGGCTCAAGTGACACCACCCCACGGCTCACGCGGCACCCGTTCACGCCGCACCCATTCACGCAGCACTTACAAGGAGGTAAGGAACGTGCACACGAACCGGACGAATTGGGCGCGTGCGCCCTGGCCCACCCGCCTCGGCGTGACCGGCGGCGTCCTCGGGCTGCTGCTCACCACCGCTGCCTGCGGCGGCGACAGCGGCGGCGGAGGCGGTGGTGCGGCTGCCGACGGCGGCACCACCCGAGAGGACGGCCCGGTCAGCATGCGGATGTCGTGGTGGGGCAGTGACACCCGGCACGCGGCCACCCAGCAGCTGATCGACCTCTACGAGTCGCAGAACGAGGGCGTCACGATCGAGGGCGACTTCACCGGCTTCGCCGACTACTGGGACCGGCTCGCCACGGGCACCGCCGGTGGCCAGGCGCCGTGCGTCATGCAGCAGGACACCCGCTACGTGCGGGAGTACGCCGACCGCAACGCGCTGCTGGACCTGACGCCGTACATCGAGGACGGCACCATCGACACCAGCAACCTCGACGAGAACGTCGCCGAGACGGGCATGGTCGAGGACGCCACCTACGCGATCCCGACCGGCGTCAACGCCTTCTCCCTGGTCGTCGACCCGCAGGCCTACGCCGCCGCCGGCGTCGAACTGCCCGACGACTCGTCCTGGACGTGGGACGAGATGGTCGAGACCGCCGCCCAGGTCACCGAGGCGACCGGCGGGCAGGTGTACGGCATGCAGGCGATGGGCCTCAACGGTGGCGACACCAACTTCGAGGTCTACGCCCGGGAACAGGGCGAGGCGCTGTTCGACGAGAACGGCGAGATCGGCTTCACCCAGGAGACCCTGGCCGAGTGGTGGAACATCGAGAAGCAGGCGTCCGAGACCGGCGCCGAGCCGCCGCCGTCCACCACCGTCGAGGTCTTCAACGGCGGTGTCGACCAGGCGCTGGTCGCCACCGGCCGGGGTGCCTCGGGGTTCTGGTGGACCAACGAGCTGCCCGCCCTGACCGCAGGGGCCGGCACCGAGCTGCAGTTCATGCGGTTCCCCACCGAGGAGGGGGACGGCGAGACCGGCATGTACCTGAAGCCGGCCATGTTCTGGGCGGTCAGCAGCAGCTGCGAGAGCCCGCAGGAGGCCGCGATGCTCGTCGACTGGCTGATCAACTCCGAGGACGCGGTGGAGATCATCAAGGCCGACCGCGGCCTGCCGGTGAACACCGAGCTGCGTGACCAGATCGCCCCGACGCTGGACCCGGCCGGCCAGGCCGCCGTGTCCTTCGTCGAGGAGATCACCCCCGACCTGCAGGACCCGCCGGCGCTGCCCCCGCAGGGCGCCGGTGAGGTGCAGGCGATCCTGCAGCGCTACACCGAGCAGATCCTGTTCGACCAGATCTCGGTGGAGGACGCCGCCGAGCGGTTCATGACCGAGGTCGAGTCGGCGATCGCCTGATCGGCGGCCAGGGGGCGGCCGGTCACCGGCCGCCCCCTGGCACCCCTCCCTGCGCCACCCGCCCCACCACCGAGAGGGAGACGTGACCACCACAGCCTCGTCCGCGCCCCCGGAGCCGCGTCGCTACGCGATCGTCGGCACCGGCCACCGCGCCGAGATGTACGTCGCGGCGCTGCTGGGCAGCCACGCCGACGTCGGCCGGCTCGTCGCCCTCTGCGACCCCAACAGCACGCGGATGGCCTACTACCAGCGCCAGTTCGCCGCAGCCCACCCCGGCGCGGCGCCGCTGCCGGCCTACGGGCCCGAGGACTTCGACACGATGCTCGACCGGGAGCAGCCCGACGTCGTCATCGTCGCGAGCGTCGACTTCACCCACGCCGAGTACATCTCCCGCGCGCTGCGCGCCGGCCGCGACGTGATCACCGAGAAGCCGCTGACCACCGACGCGGCAGGCTGCCGCACCATCGTCGACGCCGTCGACGAGACCGGCCGCGACCTGGTCGTCACCTTCAACTACCGCTACTCGCCGCGGAACGCCGCCGTCCGCCGGCTCGTCGCCGAGGGCGCCATCGGCGCGGTCACCTCCGTGCACTTCGAGTGGGTGCTGGACTCCGTCCACGGCGCCGACTACTTCCGGCGCTGGCACCGGGACAAGTCGCTGTCCGGCGGCCTGTTCGTGCACAAGGCCACGCACCACTTCGACCTGGTCAACTGGTGGGTCGGCGCGGTGCCGGAGACCGTCTTCGCCCTCGGCGACCTGCGCTTCTACGGCGACGCCAACGCGAAGGAGCGGGGCCTGGGGGAGCGCCCGGCCCGCAGCCACGGCGCCCCGGACGCCGGCCGTGACCCGTTCGCGCTCGACCTGGCCGGCAACGAGCGGCTGCGTCAGCTCTACCTGGAGGCGGAGGCCGAGGACGGCTACATCCGCGACCAGGACGTGTTCTCCCCGGGCATCACCATCGAGGACAACATGGCGCTGCTGCTGCGCTACGCCGACGGCCCGGTGCTCAGCTACTCGCTCAACGCCCACGGCCCCTGGGAGGGCTACCGGGTGAGCATCAACGGCACCGAGGGCCGGATCGAGCTGTCGGTGGTCGAGCGGGCCGCGGTCGTCGCCGCGGACGACGTCATCGGCGGGTTCGGCGTCGCCGTCGACCCGAGCGCCACGCCGGAGGAGGTCGAGGCGGCCTCCGGTGCCCGGAGCGAGGGCACCGAGCTGGTGCTGCAGCGCCGCTGGGAGACAGCCCAGCGGATCGAGGTCCCCGAGGGGCCCGGCGCGCACGGCGGTGGCGACGCCCTGCTGCTGGACGACCTGTTCCGCCCCGGCACCCGGTCGGACCCGCTGGGCCAGGCGGCCGGCTGGCTCGACGGCGTCCGCAGCGTGCTCGTCGGCGCGGCCGCCAACCAGTCCCTCACCACCGGCCAGGTCGTGCACCTGGCCGACTTCGGCATCCCGCTGCGGCCCGAGGCCGCAGCCGCTCCCGCCGGGAGCACCCGATGACCCCCTCACCCGCTTCGGAGGCAAGCACCGTGGACAGCTCGATCGGCATCATCATGAACGGCGTCACCGGCCGGATGGGCTACCGCCAGCACCTGGTCCGGTCCATCCTCGCCATCCGGGACGCCGGTGGGCTGCAGCTCGCCGACGGCCGCCGGGTCGTGCCCGAGCCGATCCTGGTGGGTCGCAACGAGCGCAAGCTGGCCGACCTCGCCGCCCAGCACGGCATCGAGCGGTGGACGACGGACCTGGACGAGGCGCTGCGGGACGACTCCGCACCGATCTACTTCGACGCCCAGGTCACCCAGGCGCGAGAGAAGTCGATCAAGGCCGCGATCGCCGCCGGCAAGCACATCTACACCGAGAAGCCGACCGCGGAGTCCCTCGAGGGCGCCCTGGAGCTGGCCCGGCTCGCCGCCGAGGCCGGGGTCAAGAACGGCGTCGTCCACGACAAGCTCTACCTGCCCGGCCTGGTCAAGCTGAAGCGGCTGATCGACGGCGGCTTCTTCGGCCAGATCCTGTCGGTGCGCGGCGAGTTCGGCTACTGGGTGTTCGAGGGCGACTGGCAGGAGGCCCAGCGGCCGAGCTGGAACTACCGCAAGGAGGACGGCGGCGGCATCGTCGTCGACATGTTCTGCCACTGGTCCTACGTGCTGGAGAACCTCTTCGGCCGGCCGGAGGCGGTCACCGCCAAGGCGGTCACCCACATCCCCACCAGGATCGACGAGCACGGGCAGCCCTACCCGGCCACCGCCGACGACGCCGCCTACGGCATCTTCGAGCTGCCCGGCGGCGTGATCGCGCAGATCAACTCCTCCTGGGCGGTGCGGGTCTACCGCGACGAGCTGGTCGAGTTCCAGGTCGACGGCACCGAGGGCAGCGCCGTCGCCGGGCTGCGCGAGTGCAAGATCCAGCACCGGGCCACCACCCCGAAGCCGGTCTGGAACCCCGACCTGCCGGTCACCGAGCGGTTCCGGGACCAGTGGCAGGTCGTGCCGGACAACGCCGACCTGGACAACGGCTTCCGGGCGCAGTGGGAGCAGTTCCTCCGCCACGTGCTCGAGGACGCCCCGCACGCCTACGACTTCCTCGCCGGTGCCCGCGGCGTGCAGGTGGCCGAGCTGGGCCTGCAGTCCTCGGCCGAGGGCCGCCGGATCGAGATCCCCGAGGTGACGGTGTGAGCGGCCCGACCGTCCGGCTGCCCCGGTCCGACGGCACGGTCGCCGAGCACCGGCTCGGCGAGCCCGGCGCCTTCACCCGCCCCGACGGCCCGCTGACCAGCCGCACCGCCTACGCCGCGGCGCACGTGGTGGCCGACCCGTTCGGCGACAACACCCCCGGTGCGCCGGTGGACGTCGACTGGGAGGCGACGCTCGCCTTCCGCCGGCACCTGTGGTCCTACGGCCTGGGTGTCGCCGACGCGATGGACACCGCCCAGCGCGGCATGGGCATGCCCTGGAGCACCACCGCCGAGCTGATCCGCCGGTCGGCCGCCGAGGCCCAGGCCTGCGGCGGGCTGCTGGCCTGCGGTGCGGGCACCGACCAGGCACCGGCCG
>NZ_JAAKGN010000214.1:0-6187 GCF_011039295.1 Modestobacter sp. KNN46-3
GAGGAGCCGGCCCCCCGGGACCGCAGCGAGCACGCCAAGGACCCGCACCTGTCCGACGAGGCGCTCGAGCACCGCACCGAACTGGAGCGCCAGGCGGTGCAGTCCGACGACGCGAACCCGGGTCGGCGTGTGGGGGTCCAGCCCGGCCGGCGGCTCGATCAGCGTCGTGTGCGAGGCCAGGTCCGCGGTCATCACGTCGACGGAGCCCGGGGGGAGCGGGGCGGTCTCCCGCCGGCCGATGGTCAGTGTCAGCTCGCCGTCCTGCACCCGCGCAGCCCGGGGCATGGTGGGATGGCTGCTGCTGCCCCAGGTGGTCACCGCGAGGAGGGCGCCGTCCTCGACCCACCGGACGGCGAAGCCGGGGTGCTCCTCCCCGGGGTGTGGCGGGACTCCGACGACCGGCAGCGCCCTGCCGTCCGACCTGCCCTCGTTTGAGGGAACGCCGCCACGGGATACCGGGGAGGGGAAGCCGCCCGGAGCCGCCGGGCCACGAGAGCGGAGGACGCGATGACCAGCCCGCACGACGAGCCGACGCTCGACGACGTGATGACCCCCGAGGAGCCGGCCCCCCGGGACCGCAGCGAGCACGCCAAGGACCCGCACCTGTCCGACGAGGCGCTCGAGCACCGCACCGAACTGGAGCGCCAGGCGGTGCAGTCCGACGACGCGAACCCGGCCGGCGCCTACGAGCACGACGCCACCGAGGGCTGAGCCGACCGGCTCCGACGAGGGCGGCGCACCCGGGACCCCCGGGGCGCCGCCCTCGTCGCGTCCGGTCAGGGCTGCAGGGAGCGGGTGCGGCCGAGCGCGCCGGTGAGCACCAGGGCCGCGAGCGCGCACCCACCGGCGAGCAGCGCGACCCCGGGCCAGCCGGCGTCCTGCCAGGCCCGGCCGGCCAGCGTGCCGCCCACCGACGAGCCGACGTAGTACCAGAACGAGTAGAGCGAGGCCGCCTGCCCGACCGGCCGGCCGCCCAGCTGGGCCCGCGCCGCCACCCAGCCACTGGCCACGCCGTGGGCGGCGAAGAACCCGACGGTCAGCACGCACAGCCCCAGGACGACGCACCACAGCGGCGTCGGCAGGGTCAGCGCGATGCCCGCCGCCATCAGCGCCACCGCCCCCGGCACCACCACCCGCCGGCCCATCCGATCGGCCAGCCAGCCGGCGGTCGGCGAGCTCGCCGAACCCAGCAGGTACGCCAGGAACACCAGCCCGGCCACCGCGGGCGTCAGCGAGTAGGGCGCGGACTCCAGCCGGAAGGTGCCGGCGTTGTAGACGGCGACGAACCCGCCCATCAGCAGCGCGGCCAGCCCGTACAGCGCCAGCAGCGCCGGGTCGGTGAACGCCGAGCCCAGTTGGCGGAGCAACCTGCCCTGCCGGGAGAGCGGGGTGAACCGGCGGGCCGGGGGCAGCAGCAGCCGGACGGCGACCGCACAGGCGACGGCGACCACCGCCGCCCCGCCCAGCGCCGTCCGCCAGCCGCCCAGTTCGGTCAGCACACCGGTGAGCAGGCGGCCCGACAGGCCACCGATCGCGGTGCCGCTGACGTAGAGCCCGATCGCGCGCGAGCTCATCGCCGGGTGCAGCTCCTCGCGCAGGTAGGCCACCGCGACGGCGGGCAGCCCGGCCAGGGCGAAGCCCTGCAGCCCGCGGAGCACCAGCAGCGCCTCCCATCCCGGCGCCAGCGCGATCAGCACCGCGAGCAGCGCGGCGGCGGCCAGGCTGGCGTGCAGGATGCCGGTCCGGCCGCGGCGGTCCGACAGCGGACCGAGTACCAGCAGCCCCACGGCGAGCGCGGCGGTGCTCACCGAGATGACCAGCGTCGAGGCCGCCGGGGTCACCTGGAAGGAGCGGCTGAACTCCGGCAGCAGGGCCTGCGGGGCGTACAGGCTGACGAACACGGCGATCCCGGCGAGGAAGACGGCGGTCGCGGCCCGCCGGAAGCCGGGCTCGCCGGCCCGGTGGCCCGGCCACTCCCCCGTCGTCACGCCCGGGAGCCTGCCCGTGTGCCGCGCGGCACCCGCGGCGGGGTCAGCTGGCCTGCTCGGCCACCAGCTCGTCGGCCCGGGAGTCCAGGGCCTCCTGCGCCACCTCGGCGTCGTCGAAGGGCACCGGGGCGCCGTCGTCGGTCAGCGTGGTCTCGTGACCGCGACCGACGACGAGCACCACGTCCCGGCTCCCGGCGGCCTCCACCGCCGCGGTGATCGCCTCCCGGCGGTCGAGCACGGTGTGCACGACCGCGCTGCCGCCGATCAGCCCGACCCGCAGCTCCTCGACGATCGCCTCGGGCCGCTCGCCGTGGCTGCCCTCGTTGGTCAGCCACACGGTGTCGGCGGCGCGGGCGGAGACGCCGAGCCCCTGGCGCTTGTACCGGTCGCGGCGGCCGCGGGCGCCCAGCACCAGGTGCACCTCCCCGCCGGGACCGGTGAGGTCGCGGGCGGTCTGCACGGCGGCGGCCAGGGCCCGAGGGGTGTGGGCGTAGTCGACGACGACGAGCGGCCCACCCGGCTCGCGGAGCAGGGTGTTGCGCCCCGCCGGTGCCGCGGTCGCGGCCAGGCCCGCGGCGATGGTCTCCGGCGCCAGCCCGAGCGAGCGGCCGGTCGCCCAGGCGGCGGCGATGTTGCCCACGTGCACCCGGCCGACCAGCGGCGAGCAGATCCAGTGCCGCCCGCCGTCGTCCTCGACGACCACGCTGGTGCCGTCCAGGCCGGTGCGCCAGCCCACCACCCGGACGTCGGCCGGCACCTCCGGCCGGGTGCTCACCCGGGTCACCGGCACCCGCGCCTGGTCGGCCAGCCGGCGCCCCCACGGGTCGTCCACCACGACGACGGCGCTGTCGGTGCGCTCGGGGGTGAACAGCAGCGCCTTGCTCGCCCAGTACTGCTCGATCGTGCCGTGGTGGTCGAGGTGGTCCTCCTCGAAGCCGGTGAAGACCGCCACCTCGACGTGCACGGCGTCGACCCGGCCGACGTCCAGCGCGATCGACGACGCCTCCACCACCGCGCTGGTCGCGCCCGCGTCGAGCATCCAACGCAGCAGCCCGTGCAGCTCCGGCGCCTCGGGGGTGGTCAGCCGGGTGCCGCGGGTCTGACCCGCCACCCGTGCGCCGAGCGTGGTCACCACTCCGGCGCACTCGCCGGCGGCCTCGAGCACGCCGCGCACCAGCGTGCTGGTCGTCGTCTTGCCGTTGCTCCCGGTCACGCCGACCAGCCGCAGGTGCGCGGCGGGGTCGCCGGCCAGCAGGGCGCCCAGCGGCCCGAGCAGCGCCCGGACCGACGGCACCAGCAGCTGCGGTGCGTCCAGCGGCAGCGGACGGTCGACGAGGAGCGCGGCGGCCCCGGCGGCCAGGGCGGCCTCGGCGAACCGGTGGCCGTCGCTGCGCGCCCCGCGGACGCAGGCGAACAGGCAGCCGGGGGTTACCGCCCGCGAGTCGGTGACCAGGTCGCGCACCAGCAGGTGGTCGGCGCCACCGGAGCGGACGACGGGACCGGCGGCCACGCTGCGGGCACGGGACTCGACGGCAGCCCAGGGGACCGCGGGGAGCGACACCCGGTCGACGGTAGGGCAGCGGCGCGCACCCGGCAGCGCGAGATCCGGTGGGCCACGACCGTCCTGTCGCCGAGGTGCCGCGCGGCTGGTTGGCTCGAGCCGTGCCGCAGCTGACCGCCGCCGACGTCGCCTGCTGGGTGCTCAAGAGCAACCGGCCGCCCGAGGCGCTGGCCCCCCGGTGGCGGCCGGGTGACGCTGCGGTGCTGGACCGGTGCGTGCGGCCCTCCTACCGGCTGAGCCTGATGTCGCCGGGCCAGCCGTGCCTGCTGTGGGTCAGCGGCCGCGACCGGCCCGGGGTGCACGCCCTGGGTGAGCTGGCCGGGCCGGTGGACGACGCCGCCCCGGGCGGGCCGGCGGTCGCCGTCCGGTGGACGCGGCTGGCCCACCCGGTCGACCGGGCCGAACTGCTGTCCGATCCGGCGACCCGTGCGGCCGAGGTGCTGCGGATGCCCGCGGGGAGCAACCCGTCGTGGCTGTCGCCCGGCCAGTACGCGGCCGTGCTCGCCCACGCCGGGGTCACCGCCTGAGCGCCTGACCGAGCCGCTCAGGCGCCCCGGGGCGCGTACATGATCAGCGCGACGCCGACCAGGCAGACCAGCGCACCGCCGACGTCCCACCGGTCGGGCCGGAAGCCGTCGGCGGCCATCCCCCACAGCAGCGACCCGGCGACGAAGACCCCGCCGTAGGCGGCGAGCACCCGGCCGAAGGCGGCCTCCGGCTGCAGCGTGGCGACCATGCCGTACAGCGCGAGCGACACCATGCCGATGCCCACCCAGAGCCAGCCGCGGTGCTCCCGCAGGCCCTGCCAGACCAGCCAGGCGCCGCCGATCTCCAGCAGTGCGGCGAGCGCGAAGAGGGCGATGGAGCGGATCGTCACACCGGGCAGTCTGCCGCTCGCACAGCCGGGGCTGGGACCATGGCTCACCGTGACGGACAGCCGGTACCGCTGGGGCGGGCTCGCGTGGGTGCTGACCCTGCAGTTCTTCGTCGTCGAGGCGATCGCTGCACTGCAGTACGACGGCTACTCCTACTCGGCGGACGTGATCAGCGACCTCGGGACGGCCACCTCGCCGGCCCGGGTGCTGATGAACGCCTCCTTCCTCCTGCAGGGGCTGCTGATCATCGCCGGGGCGGTGCTGCTGCGACCCGGGCTGTCCGGCACCGGCGGCCGCCTGGCCGGCCCGCTGCTGGGCCTGTCCGGGCTCGGGGTGCTGCTGGTCGGGCTCTTCCCCTCCGACGGCGACACCACGGTCCACACGGTCGCGGCGGGGGTGCACTTCGTCGCCGGGGCGATCGGGCTGATCGCCCTGGCCTACGGGGTGCGGCCCCGCTCGGAGGCGGTGGGCACCACGCTGGCCGTGCTGGGGCTCGTCGGCGTGATCGGCACGATCTTCTTCGCCTCCGCGGTGTTCATCGGGCTCGGCGAGGGCGGCATGGAGCGGGTGGCCGGGTACGTCGTGCCGCTGGGCCTCCCCCTGGCCGGCGCCCTGCTGTGGCGGCAGAAGGACGACTGGCTGGCGCTCACCAACCCCGACGGGACGCCGAGCCGCCGGCAGCTGCGGGAGGACGCCCGGCTGGAGCGGGCCCGGCGGGCCGCCGAGCGGGACGCCGCCCTGGAGGCAGCGACCCGCCACCCGGCCCCGGACACGGCGCGCCCGGACACGGACGCCGCGGACGAGGCCGACGACTTCGACCCCGACGACCCCTGAGCCCCTCGGCGGCGCTGAGGTCGGGGCGCACCGCCGGTCAGGAGCAGCAGGCGTCGGCGCCCTCGGGGGTCAGCGCCGCGAGCGTGGCGAGTGCCTTGACCGGCCCGGCGAGCGCCTCGCAGCACAGCGCGTAGACGTTGCTCCGCCCCCTCGGCGTGCTCGTGACCAGCCCCTGGTCGCGCAGCGGCGCCAGGTGGTGGCTGACCAGGGTCTGGCTCATGCCGGCGGCGTCGGTCAGCTCCCGGACGGTGCGCGGCCCCTCGGCCAGCAGCAGGAGCAGGTGCAGCCGGTTGGGGTCGCCGAGCGCCTTCAGCTGCGGGGCGAGCAGGCGGGCACGATCGGCGGGAGAGGTCAGCTCGTCGACGTCGAGCAGTCGCACGTCCAGGTCCTGGCGCATGCCGGACAGTCTGACACACAGTGGTTGTTGTCAACAGTGTTCGCTGTTAACGTCACCCCGCGTTGGTTGTCGACGAGCGAGGAGTGCTGACCGCATGAGCGCGTACACGACGGACGACCTGCCGGTCGTGGTGATCGGTGCCGGCCCGGTCGGGCTGGCCGCCGCCGCCCACCTGCTGGAGCGCGGCCTGGAACCCCTGGTGCTGGAGGCCGGCGACCAGCCCGCGTCCGCGGTGCGGGCCTGGGGGCACGTGCGGCTGTTCTCCCCCTGGGAGTACGACGTCGACGACGCCGCCGTCCGGCTGCTCGAGCAGACCGGCTGGGAGTCCCCCGACCGCACCGCGCTGCCCACCGGCGCCGAGCTCGCCGAGCGGTACCTGGCACCGCTCGCCGCGACGCCGCAGCTGGCCGGCCGGTCGGGCAGGCGGCCTCGCTCTACTCGTTCTGGTACTACGTCGGCTCGTCGGTGGGCGGCACGCTGGCCGGCCGGGCCTGGCAGGACGCCGGCTGGCCCGGGGTCGCGCTGCTCGCCG
>NZ_JAAKGN010000215.1:0-6185 GCF_011039295.1 Modestobacter sp. KNN46-3
TGCGCACCGCCTCGGCCACGTACGCCGCCTCGTAGACGGTGAGCACGACGATGACCGTGGTGGTCAGCGGCATCAGCAGCCCGGCGTCGGGCAGTGCGAAGACGGCCAGCAGCAGCAGCGCCAGCAGGGGGACGTTGACGAACACCTGCACGTAGGCCCAGGCGGCCCCGCGCAGCACCGGGATGGGGCTCACCCGGGCCACGGTGATCAGCACCCCGAGCACCAGGGAGCCGGCCGCGGAGATCACCAGGATCAGCACGGTCGTCCCCAGTGCCCTCAGCAAGGGGTCCAGGTTCTCGATCACTGCAGTCACGTCGTCGTCCTCTGCTGGCGCTGCTGCTGCCTCAGGGCTGCTGCCTCAGGGGTGCCGGGTCAGGAGCCCGGCACCGAGCCGATCTCCGGCGGCGTCGGGGCGTCGCCCTCGACGACCGTGCCGAGGGTGGCCTCCCAGATCTCGGCCCACGAGCCGTCGTCCTCGATCTCCTCCAGCCAGGTGTTCACGAAGTCCTTGAACTCCGGGTCCTCCGGCGGGAGGCCGATGCCGTAGGGCTCCTCGGTGAACGGCTGGACGGCGATCTTGATGTCGTCGTTGGCGTCCGCCGCGGCCAGCAGCAGGGTGTAGTCCTGCACGTAGGCGTCGCCGCGGCCCTGCACGAGCGCCTGCACCGCCTGCGGGTCGGTGGCGAAGCTGGTCACCTCGGCGCCGGGGGCCACCTCGGGCACCGCGGTGACCGCCGGGGTGTTCGCGCCGACGATCACGTTCTTGCCGTCGAGGTCCTCGATGCTGGAGATGTCCTCGTTGTCGGCGGCGACCGCCACCGCGAGGCCCGAGGTGAAGTACGGGCCGGCGAAGTTGATCTGCTCGGCCCGCTCCTCGGTGATCGTGTAGGTGTTGAAGACGACGTCGACGGTGCCGTTCTGCAGCAGCGCCTCCCGGGTCTCCGACGCCGGCGGCACGATCTCGATGTTCGGCTCGCCCAGAATGTAGATGGCCAGCATCTTCGCCAGGTCGATGTCGAAGCCCTCGACGTCCTCGGGGCTGCTCGGGTCCTGCTGGGAGAGCAGCGGCGCGTCCAGGGCGGCGGCGACGCGCAGCACGCCCCGCTCCTTGATCTCGGCCATCGTGGACTCGGGGAGGATCAACTCGTCGTCGGCGACCGGCGCGTCCTCGTAGACGGCGTCCAGGCCGGAGGAGGCGGTGTCGCCGCCGCCGCCGCCGCCGGGGACGGCGTCGGACGAGGAGTCGGACGAGCCGCACCCCGCGACCGCCACCGAGGCGGTGGCCAGCACGGCGGTGATCAGCGGGAAGCGGCGCCTGGGAAGGCGGATGTCACTCATGCCTTGCCTTTCTGATCAGCCCGGCCGGGGGAGCGGCGCCGGGCGTGGGGTGGGCGGGTCCGCCCGGGGTGCGCTCGGCCGTCAGTGGGCCAGCACGTTGGAGAGGAACGAGCGGGCGCGCTCGCTCCGGGTGGCGTCGAAGAACTCCGCCGGTGGGGCGACCTCGACGATCTGACCGGCGTCCATGAAGACGACGCGGTCGGCGACGCGGCGGGCGAAGCCCATCTCGTGGGTCACCACGACCATCGTCATGCCGTCGGCGGCCAGCGAGGTCATCACCTCGAGCACCTCGTTGACCATCTCGGGGTCCAGCGCCGAGGTCGGCTCGTCGAAGAGCATCAGCTTCGGGTGCATCGCCAGCGAGCGGGCGATCGCGGCGCGCTGCTGCTGGCCGCCGGAGAGCTGGGCGGGGACGCGATCGGCCTTGTCGGCGATGCCCACCCGCTCCAGCAGCGCCATCGCCTCGCTGCGGGCGGTGGCCTTGCTCGCCTTGCGGACCTTCAGCGGCGCCAGCATCACGTTGTCCAGCACGCTCAGGTGGCCGAAGAGGTTGAACGACTGGAAGACCATGCCGACGTCGGCACGGAGCTGGGCGAGCTGGGCGCCCTCTGCGGGCAGCAGCTGGCCGTCGACCCTGATCTCGCCGGAGTCGATCGGCTCGAGCCGGTTGATCGTGCGGCAGAGCGTCGACTTGCCCGACCCGGACGGCCCGATGACCACGACGACCTCGCGCGGGGCGACCTCCAGGTCGATCGAGCGGAGCACGTGCAGCTCGCCGAAGTGCTTGTCGACGCCGCGAAGGCTGACCATCGGCGTTGTCACGGGCGTGCTCCTCACGGTCAGCGTTGAACGTTGGACGAAGGCTAAGTGGCGATCGTTACAACGAGAAGTCCATGATGTATTTCCACTTCCGGAGTAAGTGGCCGTTGCTTCGGACGGCGGGCGTTGCTTCACTGACCGGCATGCCCACCCCCGCCGGTGACCGGTCGGCCACCTCCCCGAGCGAGGTGCTCTCCCTCGTCCGGCTCGGCCGCGCCACCTCGCGCGCCGACGTCGCCCGCGAGACAGGGCTCTCGGCGACCACCGCCGCCGCCCGGGTGGAGATGCTGATCCGGCGTGGCTGGCTGGTGGAGACCGGCACCGGGCCCTCGGCCGGCGGGCGGCCGCCGCGCCGGCTGGAGATGCGCGGCGCGGCCGGCCTGGTGGTCGCGGTCAGCCTCGGGGAGCGGCACGCGGCGATCGCCGTCCTGGACGCCGCGGGTCGGCAGGTCGCCGAGCGGCACCTGCCCATCGCGGTCTCGGACGGCCCGGAGGCCGTGCTGCGCACCGTGGTGACCGCGGTGGAGGAGGCGGTCGCCGGGCTGGACGACGCCCCGCCGCTGCTGGCCATGTGCGTCGGCGTGCCCGGGCCGGTCAGTGCGCGCACCGGCCTGGTCGTCTCCCCGGCCCGGATGCCCGGCTGGAACGGCGCCGACGTCGCCGCGATCGTGCGGCAGTGGCTGCCGGTGCCGGTCATCGTGCAGAACGACGCGAACCTGATGGCACTCGGCGAGCACGCGGCCGGCGGGTCGCCGGCCGAGCAGATGGTGTTCGTGAAGGTCGGCTCCGGCATCGGCTGCGGCGTCGTCGCCGGCGGGGTGCTGCACCGGGGGAGCGGCGGGTTCGCCGGGGACATCAGCCACACCACCGTGCCCGGCGCCCCGCCGGTGCCCTGCTCGTGCGGGCGGGTCGGCTGCCTGGACGCGGTGGCCAGTGGCGCCGCGCTGGTCGAGCAGCTCGCCGAGCGCGGGGTCGACTCCTCGGGCACCGAGGGGATGCTCGACCTGGCCCGGGACGCGCACCCGCTGACCACCCAACTGCTGCGCGAGGCCGGCGGCAGCACCGGCACCGTGCTCTCGACGATCCTCAACTTCTTCAACCCCGAGCGGCTGGTGATCGGCGGGCACCTGAGCAGCGCCGAGGCCTTCGTCGCGGGGGTGCGCTCGGCGATCTACGCGCAGTGCCCGCCGATGATCACCGACGGCCTGGAGATCGCGGTCAGCCGAGTCGGCCAGCAGGCCGCCGTGCTCGGCGCCGCCCGGGAGGCGCTGGACCTGGCCTTCTCCCCGAAACAACTGGCCGCGCGCGCCGCCGCCCGCTGAGGTCGGTCGGTCCAACCGGTGCTGCGTGCGTGAACACCTCGTGACCGGTGTCGACTTGTCGGCATCCCTCGTTACGTTGGCTCAGCAACCGCACAGCCGGCCCAGGAGGGGCGGCTGACGAGCTTGGGGGAGATCGCGTGCGCAGACGGACGACGGTGACGGTCGCGGCAGCGGTGCTGGCGATGAGCGTCGGGGCGGTGACCCCCGCGGCGGCGAGCCCGGGTGGTCACGACAACGGGAACGGCCACGACAACGGGAACGGCCACGGCCACGGTCACGGGAACGGCCATGGGAGCGGCCACGGCAAGGGGCACGACGGCGGGCACGGCAAGGGGCAGATCCTCGAGCTCACCATGCTGGCCACCACCGACGTCCACGGCCGCGCGCAGGACTGGGACTACTTCCGCGACGCGCCGTACACCGACAGCGCCGGTGACGCGACGGGCCTGGCCCGCGTCTCCTCGGTCGTCGACTCGGTGCGGGCCGAGAAGGGCGCGGACAGCGTCTTCGTCGTCGACAACGGCGACTTCCTGCAGGGCACGCCGCTCACCTACCTCGCCGCCCAGCAGCCGCCGGAGGCCGAGCACCCGATCGCGGCGGCCTACGACGTCATCGGCTACGACGCCCAGGTCGTCGGCAACCACGAGTTCAACTACGGCCTGGACACCCTGGCCGGCTACGTCGACGACGTCGACCACCCGGTGCTCGGCGCCAACGTCATCGACGTCGAGACCGGCGAGCCGTACCTGCCGCCGTACACGCTGCAGGAGATGAAGGTCCGCGGCGCCAAGCCGGTCACCGTCGGCATCATCGGCCTGACCACGCCGGGCTCGGCCATCTGGGACCGGAACAACGTCGAGGGCCAGGTCGAGTTCCGCGACATGGTCGAGACGGCGGAGGAGTGGGTGCCGGTCGTCGCCGAGCAGGCCGACGTCGTCGTCGTCCTCGCGCACGCCGGGGTCGGTGGGACGTCGTCGTACGACGACCCGGCCGTCGGTACGGAGAACCCCTCCGACGTCATCGCCCGCACGGTGCCCGGCATCGACGCGATGGTCGTCGGCCACACGCACCGCGACGCCCCGTCCCAGGTCGTGGTCAACGAGGTCACCGGCGAGGAGGTGCTGCTCACCCAGCCCTACCGATGGGGCGCCACGGTCAGCCAGGTCGACTTCGAGCTGACCAAGACCCGCGGCCAGTGGGACGTCACCGAGGCCACGGCCACCGCGCTGCGCACCAGGGACTACCCGGAGGACCCCGACGTCCTCGCCGTCACCGACGAGGCGCACCAGGCGACGGTCGACTACGTCAACCAGGTGGTGGCCACCTCCACCGAGGAGCTGACCACGCTCACCAGCCGGTACGAGGACACCCCGATCCTCGACTTCATCCAGCAGGTGCAGACCGAGACCGTCGACGCCGCGCTCGAGGGCACCGAGTGGGCCGACCTGCCGGTGCTGTCGATCGCCGCGCCGTTCAGCCGGGAGGCGGTCTTCCCGGAGGGCGACGTCACCATCCGGGACATCGCCGGGCTCTACGTCTTCGACAACACCCTGGAGGCGGTGGAGATGACCGGCGCCCAGGTGCGCGACTACCTCGAGGAGTCGGCGAGCTACTTCACCCAGGTGCCGGCCACCGGGCCCGTCGACCCGGAGACGATCACCAACGCCGACGGGACGCCGGACTACAACTACGACGTGCTCTCCGGCGTCGACTACGACCTGGACGTGTCCCGGCCGGTCGGCGAGCGGGTCACCCGGCTGGAGATCGACGGTGAGCCCGTGGCCGACGACGCCCGCTTCGTCGTCGCGGTGAACAACTACCGGCGCTCCGGCGGCGGCGGCTTCCCGCACATCTCCACGGCGCCGGTGGTCTACAACGAGCAGCTGGAGATCCGCCAGCTGCTCATCGAGTGGGCCCAGGAGCGCGGCGTGATCGACCCGGCCGACTTCTACGTGGAGAACTGGCAGCTCGTCCGCGACGGCGAGCCGCTGCTCGGCTGATCCCCACAGAGGGGCCGGGGTCACGATTCCCGCGCCTCCGGACCGACGAACGCCCCGTTCTCCCTCGGGAGAACGGGGCGTTCGCGTAGGTCTGGGGGCTCAGGCGCCGGACTCGGCGATCCCGAACTGCACCGTGCCGGCCGGGTCGGCCTGCACGTCCAGGACCTTGTCATCGAGGACCGTCGCGGCCTTCTCGTCCAGGAACACCCGGGCGCCGGACTGGTCCAGGACCTGGTCATCCTCGGCCGGCACGGCGGCCAGGCTCAGCGCCAGCGACTGGCCGGTCGGGTCGTTGGCGATCCGGAGGCCCCCCTGCTCGGGGGTCTCGGACTGGTCGAGGATCCCGCGGATCGCGGTTGCTGCCTGGGGGGTCAACGTGAGCATCGGTGAGGTTTCCTCTCGTGTCTGGTGCCCTGACCAGCTGCGGGAAGGTGTGGCGCGGCACTGCGCCACACCCTCCGGCAGTTCGTCGGCCGCCCCTGCGGACGACCGGGCCGTACGGGGCCGGGACTCGCTACCTCGCACATCCCAACGTCCCGGGCGGGGCGACGCGGGGCAAGAGGCAACGCCGATCGTGACGGAGTGGCGTCCACCAAGGTGGTGTGCGACGGCCCCGGTGACCAGCGGGCCCTCCACATAGAGGCGGCCACCGCGTGATCTTCTGGATGACCTACCACAGTCCTTCAGGAGAGCTACGCGATGACCG
>NZ_JAAKGN010000216.1:0-6120 GCF_011039295.1 Modestobacter sp. KNN46-3
CGGGGCGAGCACCGCGACGACGCCGGTGGGCTCGGGCACCGAGAAGCCGAAGTACGGCCCGGCGACCGGGTTGGTGCTGCCCAGCACGGCGGCGAGCTTGTCGGTCCACCCGGCGTACCAGACCCATCGGTCGATCGCGGCGTCCACCGCGGCGCGGGCCTTGGCGGGGGAGAGCCCCTCGCCGGCGGCGACCTCCTCGGTGAACTGGGCGGCGCGGCCCTCCATCACCTCGGCGACCCGGTAGAGCACCTGGCCGCGGTTGTAGGCGGTGGCCCCGGACCACGTGCCGAACGCGCCGCGGGCGGCGACCACGGCGTCCCGGCCGTCCTTGCGGGAGGCCCAGGCGGCGTTGGCCAGGAAGTGCCCCTTGGTGTCGTGCACCTCGTAGGTGCGGCCGGACTCCGACCGGGGGAAGGCCCCGCCCAGGTAGAGCTTGTAGGTCTTGCGCACGGTGAGCCGGTCGCTCATCAGGAGTCGCTCCTCAGGTAGGCGGCGAGCCCCTGCCGGCCGCCCTCGCGGCCGTAGCCGGACTGCTTGTAGCCGCCGAACGGCGAGGTGGGGTCGAGCTCGTTGAACGTGTTGGCCCACACGACGCCGGCGCGCAGCTGGTCGGTGATCTTCAGGATCCGGGAGCCCTTCTCCGACCAGACACCGGCGGAGAGCCCGTAGGTGCTGTTGTTCGCCTTCGCGACCGCCTCGTCGGGGGTGCGGAAGGTCATCACCGAGAGGACCGGGCCGAACACCTCGTCGCGGGCGATCCGGTGGGCGGGGGAGACGTCGGTGAAGACGGTCGGCTTGAACCAGAAGCCGCGGTCGGGCAGGTCACCCTCGGGCTGCCAGCAGGTCGCGCCCTCGGTCTCCCCGTACGCGGTCAGCTCGCGGATGCGGGCCAGTTGCTCGGCCGAGTTGATCGCGCCCAGGTCGGTGTTCTTGTCCATCGGGTCACCGACCCGCAGCGTGCCGATCCGCCGCTGCAGCGAGGCGACGACGTCGTCGTGCACCGACTCCTGCACCAGCAGCCGGGAGCCGGCGCAGCACACGTGGCCCTGGTTGAAGAAGATGCCGCGGACGATGCCCTCGACGGCCTGGTCGATCGGGGCGTCGTCGAAGACGATGTTCGCCGCCTTGCCGCCCAGCTCCAGGGTCAGCCGCTTCTCGGTGCCGGCGACCGCGCGGGCGATGGCGCGGCCCACCTCGGTCGAGCCGGTGAAGGCGACCTTGTCGACGTCCGGGTGGCTGATCACCGCGCGCCCGGTCTCCCCGGCGCCGGTCACGATGTTGACCACGCCCGGGGGCAGGTCGGCCTGCTGGCAGATCTCGGCGAACAGCAGCGCCGTCAGCGGGGTGGTCTCAGCAGGCTTGAGGACGACGGTGTTGCCGGTGGCCAGCGCCGGGGCGACCTTCCACGCCAGCATCAGCAGCGGGAAGTTCCACGGGATGACCTGTCCGGCCACACCCAGCGGGCGCGGGGCCGGGCCGAGGCCCGCGTGCTCGAGCTTGTCGGCCCAACCTGCGTGGTAGAAGAAGTGCGCCGCGGCCAGCGGGACGTCGACGTCCCGGCTCTCCCGGATCGGCTTGCCGTTGTCCAGCGTCTCCAGGACGGCGAACTCCCGGGCCCGCTCCTGCAGCAGCCGGGCGATGCGGAACAGGTACTTGCCGCGGTCGGCCGGGCGCATCGGGCCCCACACCCGGGTGAAGGCGCGGCGGGCGGCGCGGACGGCGCGGTCGACGTCGGCGTCGCTGCCGGTGGCGACCTCGCTCAGCACCTCCTCGGTGGCCGGGTTGACCGTCTTGAAGGGCGTGCCGGTGCCGTCGGCGAACTCGCCGTCGACGAACAGCCCGTAGCTGGGCCGGATGTCGACGATCGACCGCGACTCGGGCGCGGGGGCGTACTCGAAGATGCTCATCAGTCGACGCTCACGTGGTCGGGGCCGGAGTAGTGGCCGGTGCGGAGCTTCTGGCGCTGCAGGAGCAGGTCGTTGAGCAGGCTGGAGGCGCCGAAGCGGAACCAGTCGGGGGACAGCCAGTCCGCACCCACGGTCTCGTTGATGAGGACCATGTGCTTGACGGCGTCCTTCGTCGTCCGGATCCCGCCGGCGGGCTTGACGCCGACCTGGCGGCCGGTGGCGGCGCGGAAGTCGCGGACGGCCTCCAGCATCACCAGGCAGACCGGCAGGGTCGCGGCGGGGGAGACCTTGCCGGTGGAGGTCTTGATGAAGTCGCCGCCGGCCAGCATCGCCAGCCAGGAGGCGCGGCGGACGGCGTCCAGGGTGACCAGCTCGCCGGTCTCCAGGATCACCTTGAGGTGGGCTCGGCCCGTCCCTTGGCGCGCACACGCCTCCTTGACCGCGACGATCTCCTCGAAGACGTCGAGGTAGCGGCCGGTCAGGAACGCGCCGCGGTCGATGACCATGTCGATCTCGTCGGCGCCGTTCGCCACGGCGTCCCGGACGTCGGCGAGCTTGACCTCCCGGCTGGCCCGGCCGCTGGGGAAGGCGGTGGCGACCGCGGCGACGTTGATGCCGGTGCCGGCCAGGGCCTCCTTGGCCACGCCGGCCAGGTCGCCGTAGACGCAGACCGCGGCGACGGCCGGGCAGGTCGGGTCCGTCGGGTCGGGGCGGCGGGCCTTGGCGGCCAGGCTGCGGACCTTCCCGGGGGTGTCCGCGCCCTCCAGCGTGGTCAGGTCGACCATCGAGATCGCCGTGTCGATCGCCCACGCCTTGGCAGTCGTCTTGATCGACCGCGTGCCCAGCACCTTCGCCCGCGCCTCGGCGCCGACCTGGTCGACGCCGGGCAGGCCGTGCAGGAACGCGCGGAAGGCGTCGTTCGAGCGGGTGACGTCGGCGAACGGGTCGGGCGGGGTGCCCGCTCCGCCGCTGGTGTCGGCCAGCGCGTTCGGGTCCAGCACGTGGGTCATGCGCGCATTCTCCACTGCGGCTCCGACGGATCGGACACGGTGCGGCGTCCATCGCCCTTCTTCCGGCTCTGCTGGGCGGTCTGTCAAGCGGCGTCTCGCATCTGTGGGCAGGCCCCTGACCTGGGGATTCGTGTTGCTCGGGACTCCCGTCGGCGTTAGTATTCGTACACACGTTCGAACACGTCGGGAGGTGTCGTGAGCGAGTTGATGTCGGCTCTCGACGCCTTGGCGGCCGAGGAGCTGCACGGGCTGACGGACGGCGGTGTGCTGGAGCGGGTCGCCGAGTTGGTGGCTGTGCAGAACCGGATCGCCGCGGAGCTGACCCGCACGGTGCGCCGCGCCGACGCCATGCAGGCCGCCGAGCACGACGGGTTGAAGAGCATGCGGTCGTGGCTGATCGGGCATGCGCGGTTGGCGCCGATGGACGCTTCGCGGATCGTGCGGTCGGGGCGGGCGTTGGAGCACTTCCCGGCCCTGTCGGCCGGGTTCGCTGACGGGTCCGTGACTGCGGCGCAGGTGAACGTGGTGGCCGAGAAGGTGGGGCCGGGCGAGGCCGCCCGCGCGGCCGAGCAGGGCATCGACCTGGCCGCGTTCGACCGGGTGTGGGCGCGCGTGGCGGCCGAGTCGCCGCACCAGTCGCTGGTCGCTGCGGTGCAGGCGTTCGAGGACGCACTCGACCCCGACGGCCCCGAGCCGGACCCGACGGAGGGGCGGCGGCTAAGCATCGCCAAGCACGCCGACGGCACGATCACCGGCCGCTTCGACCTCGACGCGGTGGGTGGGGAGAAGGTGCAGGCGGCGATCGAGTCGATCGTGCAGGCCCACCGCCCCAAGGGGGACGACCGCACCCGCGCCCAGCAGAACGCCGACGCCCTCGTGCAGTTGTGTGACAACCAGTTGGCCAGCGGTGATCTGCCGATCCTGCGGACGGTGAAGCCGCACGTGGTGGTGGGCATCGACCTGGACGACCTGATCGACCCCGCGACCGGCCCGGGGGCGGCGAGCACCGGGTTCGGGGCGACGATCTCCGCGGCGCGGGCCCGCTACCTGGCTTGTGACGGCAGCATCTCTCGGATCGTGATGGGCCCCGACGGCGTGCCCCTCGATCTCGGCCGGGACCACCGGGTGGTCACCCCGGGCCTGCGCAAGGCCGTGGAGCGGCGGGACGAGTCCTGCGTGTTCGCCGGCTGCGGCGCCCCGAGCTGGTGGTGCGACGTCCACCACCTCGTGCACTGGCTGCACGGCGGCGAGACCAACCTGCAGAACTCAGCTCTGTTGTGCGAACGGCACCACACCAAGGTGCATCACGGGTTCCGGGTGCAGCGAGATCCCGGCGGGCGATGGCGCACCTACCGCCCCGACGACACCGAGATCCTCATCGGTCGCTGCTGACCTGACGGCCTGGTCGGGCGTCCCACGACTCCGGGGCGGTCGACGACGTGTGCGCTCTGCCTGCGGCGGTGCGAGTCGGCTCGGTCGGCAAATCCGTCGCGGTGGGTCTCCGCGCCGTGGTCGGATGCCCCGGTGGAGAGGATCGTCGACGTCGCGCCGGACGTCCGGCTCTGGGTCGAGGAGACGGGCTGCCCGGACGGGTCGCCGCTGCTGCTGATCATGGGCGCCAATGCCTCGGGCCTCACGTGGCCGGCCGACCTCGTGCGCGCTCTCGGTGAGCGGCACCGCGTCATCCGCTACGACCACCGCGACACGGGACGGTCCACCTGGGCCTTCGACGTCCAGCCGTACGCGGTCCGGGACCTCGCCGATGATGCGGTCGCCGTCCTGGACGCGCTCGGCATCGGACGTGCCCACGTGGTCGGGATGTCGATGGGCGGCACGCTCGTCCAACTGCTGTTGCTCGACCACCCGGACCGCCTGCTCTCGGCCACCCTCTTCGCAACGGCAGCGTTGGAGGGCGCAGGCCAGGACGGCGCCGCTCCCGCAGCCTTCACCGACACCGACCCTCGGCTGCTGGAGCTGTGGCAGCACCTCGCGGACCCACGCGACCGGGACACGGAGGTCGCCTGGCGGGTGGGCCACTGGCGGCTGCTGAACGGTGCAGGCATCCCCTTCGACGCCGAGGAGTTTCGCCTCATGGAGGAACAGGTCATCGACCACGCCGGTCGGCACGACAACACGGCGGCGCACGCGCGAGCCGACCAGGCCGGCCTGGCCCGCGGCGCGGAACTCGCCCGGGTGACCGTCCCGACGTTGGTCATCGAGGCGCCGAACGACCCGATCAACCCACCGCCGGCGGCCCATCGCGTCGCTGAGGCCATCTCCGGCGCCACCGTCGCGACCGTGCCGGGGATGGGGCACGCAATGCCATCCGCGGTGGTGGGGCCCCTGGCCGCCGCCGTGCTGGTCCACACCGGACGCGTCGACGCCCAGCACTGACCGCGTCGGCCGGCTCCACCTCCCGACGCATCGGCACGGAGTCGTGCACGCCTCTTCCGGGGGGCGACCGGCCTTGCGCGTTCGCCGACTGTGGTGCCCGGCGTCTGTCCCTGCCTGCGTTGGCCAGTGGCGGAGATGTCCCCGGTCAGCAGCCGTCGACAGGTGGGATGACGCCGAGGAGGTAGCGGTCGTCCTCGGGGACCACCTGCCATGCGAGACAGCTGTCGCTGCCTGCCGGCCCGCGCACCACGATGACGTCACCTCGGCCGGAGTCCCGGACCACGGCCTCCAGATCGCCCTCGGTGGCGGGGAGCCCGGCGAGGAGCTCCTCGGCGTAGTCAGCGGGGGCGTCGTCCACCAGGAGAGCCTGCAGCGCCTCGGCGTCCCCCTGGGTGAGGGACGACGCTGCCTGGGTGGCCAGTGCCTCCACCGTCGGTGCACCGGGCTCGGGCACGGTGGCGATCTCGATCACGATGAAGACGACCCAGGCGGTCAAGGCGACCAGGCCGAATGCCGCCAGTGCACGGCCGGTGGGAGTGCGTGGTCCGCGAGCCATGCCCCTCAGCCTGCCCGCTCGGCGGGACCGGGTCGGACTCGATGAGCACGACGTCCGCATGCGATGAGTTCGTGGTGGCACGGGAGTCCTCGACCCGACCGACGTCCACCGTCCCGTGTGAGGAACCCGTGCCCGAACCCCGCGTCGCCATGCTCCCCGAGGTCGCTGCTCAGCGGCGGGTGCTCGCCGACCTGCTCGACACCCTCCACGACCACGAGTGGACGACGCCCTCGCTCTGCCAGGGCTGGACGGT
>NZ_JAAKGN010000217.1:0-6109 GCF_011039295.1 Modestobacter sp. KNN46-3
GATCGCCGCGGACCTGCTCCGAGCAGCCCTGGCCTTCGCCCTGCCCTTTGTGGACGGCAGCGTAGCGGCGGTGTACGCGATCGCCGTCGGGCTGTCCGCCGGCGCCGTGTTCTTCAATCCCGCGGCACAGTCGGTGCTGCCGGCCATCGTCCGGGAACGCGAACTGGTCGCCGCCAACAGCGGGCTGTGGACCGCCGCAGTCATCTCGCAGATCGTGCTGGCGCCGCTGGCCGGAATCGTGGTCGCCACCCTCGGGTACACGTGGGCGTTCTGGATCAACGCCGCCAGCTATGTGCTCTCGGCGCTGGTACTCGGCCGGCTGGAGGTGCCCACCGTCCCGGCCCCGGTCTCCGCCCGGCCGTGGTACGCCCAGGCACGGGACGGTGTCGCCGCGATCACGGGGGACCGGCTCCTCAGAGCCCTGGCCGGCGCTCAATTCCTGGCGGCACTCTCGGCCGGGGCGACTGGAGCCCTGCTCGTCGTGCTGGCCCGCGAGCACCTGCGTCTCGGAGCCGAGGACTACGGACTCCTGCTCGGCGCCATCGGCGTCGGCGCCGCCACCGGGCCGCTGTTCCTCTCCAGATTGACCGACGATCCCCGCCGAGCGCGCTACGTCCTGGGACCTTTCGTGCTGCGCGCGGCCGTCGACGCGATCCTCGCCACGGTGACCGGCCTGGTCTCCGCGATGGCCGCCCTCGTCGCCTACGGCCTGGCCACCTCCACCGGGGCGGTCACCTTCAACTCGCTGCTGCAGGCAGAGACACCAGAGCGCGTGCGCGGTCGGGTCTTCGCCGGCTTCGACGTGCTCTGGCAGACCGGTCGACTGCTCTCCCTCCTGCTCGGTGGACTGCTCGCCGACCTCGTCGGGATCCGAGCCGTCTACTACCTGGGCGCGATCCTGCTCCTCGCGGCCGCAGCCGCGGGCTCGGCGGGGCTGCGCTCCACTGAGTCCAACCGGCCGGACCCGCCACCCCCGTAGCGGCCAGTTGTTGGCACCGCTCGCGGTACGTCAGGCTTGAGGAACCGCGACCGCATCCTTGGTGCGCAACGGCTGTGCCGGGCCCTGGCGCCGGCTGGGGGAACGGGGGACGGGCGGCCACCGTTGGCCGCGCATGAGGTCCCGAGTGCTCCGATCCCTCCTGCTCCCCGCGTCAGGGGTGGCCTTGTGCTGTCTGGGTGCGGTGGATCGGCGGATTCCACCCCCCGCCAGCTCGGAGGTTCTCGCGGCCGAGCAGGTGTTCGTCGAGGATCCGGTCGTGGTGCCCGATGTGTCCGGCACGTTCGCCACCCTGCAGGTGTCGACGGACCTGGACATGGCCTGCGCCGTCGTGTTCGGACGGGACGAGTCCCTCGGTGACGGGATCGCGACCGACGCCGACATGGGCGGTGGGACCCACACCGATCACGAGGCCGTCATGCGCGGCTTGCAGCCGGGACTGCTGCACGAGCTGGTGACACCGCGCGGTGGTGTGCGCGTGGCCTTTCGATGGTCTGGACTTGCCAGGCCACTCATGACCCCAGCCCTGGTCGGCGCCATGGCGCTCGGACGGGCAGTCGATGACATTGCGCCGACGGTCGAGGTTGCGCCGAGCCGCTCTGGTCATGGGTTTGGCGCGGTCTCGGTGCCGTGTGCGGCGCGGGTTGCTCGTGCGGCGAGGGCGGCGAACTCGTCGGCCAGTGCTGGCGGGTGGAGGGGTGTCAGTTCGGCGTCGAGGAGCAGGAGCCAGCGGGCGATGCTGGCGAGGGAGTCTGCGCCGACGTGCAGCACGCAGGTGGTGTCGTCGATGGCCTCGATGTGTCCCCACGCCGGGTCGATCCAGTACTGCACCGTGACTGCGGAGGCGTGGACGCGCACGGTGGCGCGGTGCTGCTGGAGACCAGCTCCGATCTGGGCGAGGACGTAGGCGTCGACGTCTTCGGCCGGGGCGCGGTGGGTGCGCTGGTGGACTCCAGGTGGGCGAAGCGGTCGAGACGGAAGGTGCGCCAGTCGTGGCGGGTGGTGTCCCAGGCGACCAGGTACCAGCGGCGGCCGGCGCGCACCAGGCGTAGCGGCTCGAGGGTCCGCTCGCTGAGCTCGCCGCGTCCGCTGCGGTATTCGGCGCGGAGCTGGCGGTGTTCGCGGCAGGCCATCGCGGCGGTGGTCAGCACCTGCACGTCCACTGGGGGTGGCGACTGGCCGACCACCGCGCCGTGGGGCATGTGGCTGACCTGCCCGGTCAGAGCGTCGACCTGACGGCGCAGCCGGCGTGGCATCACCGCCGTGAGCTTGGTGAGTGCCCGCACGGTGGCACCGGCGGCCACCTCGGCGCCGGCGACGCCGGCGACCTGCAGTGCCACGACGGTGGCCACCGCTTCCTCGGTGTCGAACATCAGCGGCGGCAGGCTGGTGCCCGGGGTCAGGCAGTAGCCGCCGTCGACGCCGGGACGTGAGTCCACCGGATAGCCGATCGCGCGGAGCCGGTCGACGTCGCGGCGCACCGTGCGGGTGGAGACCTGCAGAGCCTGCGCCAGCTGGTGCGCGCTCCACTCCTGGCGCTGCTGAAGCAGCTCCAACAGTCGCAGCAGCCTGCCCGGGGTGTCCCACATGACGTCGATGGTGCCGAAGATCGCGGACGAGTTCTGTCCGCGATCGTTCCTAGCGTCCTCCGCATCCACCTGATGTCCCCTGATGTGAAGGACGCCCCATGTCTGTCAAAGCCACCCGCGTCACGCTCGCCCGTCACCGCACCGGCACCGAGCCGGCCACCGACCTGCTCACCTCCGACCGGGTTCAGCTGCCCGACCCCGGCCTTGGGCAGGTCCTGGTCCGCACCACCCACGTCCAGGTCGCCGCGGTGATGGCCGACCTGATGCTCGAGCACCCGAACCTGCCGATGGCCGGCTACCAGCTCGGCGCCCCGGTGTGGGGCGCGGCCGTGGGTGAGGTCATCGCCGCCGGGGACGGGGGCCTGTCGGTGGGCACGGCGGTGATGCACATGAAGGGGTGGCAGGACCACGTGCTCGCCGGGCCCTACGAGGCGTTCCCGGTTGACCCGCGCCTGCCGGAGCCCTACTTCGCGATCAACCAGGGGGTCACCGCCCACCACGGCATGGTCGACATCGCCCGGGTGCGCGAGGGAGACGTCGTCTTCGTCTCCGGAGCCGCCGGCGGGGTGGGGTCCCTGGCGGGGCAGGTGGCCAAGGCCCTGGGCGCCAGCCGCGTGATCGGTTCGGCCGGCAGCGCGGCCAAGTGCATCTACCTGACCGAGGTCCTCGGCTACGACGCCGCGATCAACTACCGCGACGGGCGCGTCCTGGCCGACCTGAGGGAGGCGGCGCCCGAGGGCGTCGACGTCGTTTTCGACACCGTCGGCGGGGAGCAGTTCGAGGCGGCCGTGCAGGCCGCCGCTCCCGGTGCCCGACTCGCGCTGTGCGGGGCACTGTCCGGCCAGCTCGACGACGGCCCCGGAGCGCACCCGCGCCTGGACGTCATGACGGCGATCGCCAAGGACCTGGTGATCCTGCCGTTCACCACGATGCACACCCCAGAGCAGCTGCAGGCCTGGAACAGCGCCTACGGGTCTTGGCTGGCCGAGGGGGCCCTGGTCTACCCTCACACGCTGGTTTCCGGCGGGCTGCAGGCCGCTCCTGTCGTCCTGGACGAGCTGCTGGCCGGCACCCACCGAGGCAACGTGCTCGTGCAGGTGGCCACGTGAGCGCGGTAGATCCCGCGCCGTCTCCGGCCGCCCTCGAGGGACCGCACCCACCGGTCCGTCAGGTGGCGGCGCTGGTGGTCCTCTCCATCAGCCAGCTGATGGTCGTGCTGGACGGAACCATCGTCAACGTGGCGCTGCCCGCGATCGCCGGCGGGCTGCGGGTGGACGCGGCAGCCGACCTGCAGTGGGTGATCACCGCCTACACCGTGGCCTTCGGCGGCCTGCTGCTGCTCGGCGGTCGGCTCGGTGACCGCTTCGGGCGCCGGCAGGTCTTCGTCACCGGTGCGGCGGTGTTCGCCGGCGCCTCGCTGCTCGGCGGTCTGGCCACCGATCTGTCCGCGCTCATCGCCGCACGCGCCCTCCAGGGCGCCGGTGCAGCCCTGCTGGCCCCCACCGCACTGGCGCTGCTGACCGTCGTCTTTCCCGAGGGCCGCCAGCGCCATCAGGCCCTCGGCGTCTTCTGCTCACTGCCGCGGCCGGCGATCCCGACGGGTTCCGGCTGCTCTTCCACCATGCGGCGCGCGAGCCGGCCTTCCGCGCCGAGGTCGACGTGTTCACCGCCGAGATGACCGCCACGGCACACGACCACCTCGCCCCATCCATCCCCGATCCAGCGTGGGCCCGGTGGGCTGCACGGCCGGCCCCGACGATCACGGTCGCCGCCGTGCTGACCTGGCTGGAGGCCGGCCAAGCCGAGCCGGCCAGCGCCGCCGCTCGACTGCGCCAGGCAGTCCAGGGCATCAGCTCCGCAGCGGGCGCCGAGCCAGTCCGCGCACCTCGTCACTAGCGGACGCCTCACGGTGCAGTCGAACGCCATCCGGGCCGGGTGGGGCGCGGCTCCGCTGCGCAGTGCCCAGCCGAGGCTCCTCCATCCGCTCTGATGCAGGTCGGCATCGGACGCACCACCGCGCGCTCCGGAGGCGCACGGCGAGAACCGGCGGAACCGGCGATGCTGTCCTCACCGATGCCGCGGTGGTCTGGCCGCCGGCTGGGCCTTCCCTCTCCGGACCCAGATCCCACCGGTCGGCTGGCCACACGGATCCGCCAGCTGGCGCGCGCCCCCCGCTGATCGGGCGATGAGTTCCGGGGGCGGGTGGGGTCTGCACGACCATGACCACTGTGATCGCCACCCGCACGCTCGTCACGTCTGAGGCATCGCTGGCCTATGACGTCCGTGGTCCGCTGCCGACGGCGGACGGACGGCCGCCGCTGGTCCTCATCGGGGCACCGATGGACGCGAGCGGCTTCGGCACGCTCGCTGGGCACCTCACCGACCGCACAGTGGTCACTTACGACCCGCGCGGCCTGGGTCGCAGCACGCGGACCGACGGGCGGACCACGCACACGCCCCAGCAGCACGCCGATGACGTCCACCGCGTCATCGAGGCGGTCGGGGGGCCGGTGGAGATGTTCGCCAGCAGCGGGGGAGCGGTCACGGCGCTGGCCCTGGTCGCGGCGCATCCGGATGACGTGACGACGCTCGTCGCCCACGAACCCCCGCTGCTGCACGTCCTCCCGGACGCCGACCGCGCGATCGCCGCCACCCGCGCGGTGCAGGCGGTCTACGAGGCCAAGGGCTGGGGGCACGGCATGGCGGCCTTCATCGCGCTCACCTCATGGCAAGGGGAGTTCACCGACGACTTCTCGGCCACCGCCGCCCCGGACCCGGCGACCTTCGGCCTCCCGGTCGAGGACGACGGTTCACGCAGCGACCCACTGCTGTCGCACGACTCCGACGCGATCGCCGCCTTCCGGCCCGACGTCCCGGCGCTGACGGCGGCGTCGACCCGGATCATCGTCGCTGCCGGCATCGAGTCGAAGGACGCCCTCACCTGGCGCACCGCCGTCGCGACCGCCCAGGCGCTGGGCCAGGAGGTCACCGTCTTCCCGAGCGACCACGGTGGGTTCCTGGGCGGCGAGTTCGGCCAGCACGGCCAGCCGGAGGGGTTCGCCGCGCGGTTGCGCGAGGTCCTCGACGCGCACTGACGCCCTCGTTCAGGGCTCCGGTACCTCGACCGGCCCGGTCAGGTAGCGCTGCACGAGCGGGTCGACCGCCGCGACGATCGTGTCCGGCGGGGCTGAGGTGAGCGGCCGGACCTCTAGCACGTAGTCCCGCTACGGGATTCTGCTCCGGCCGTCCGGAGTCGACGCTGCACCGACTTCGGGCAGGATGCCCGTGCGGTTGACCGCCGGTACCCGCCGATCGAGCCACATCAGACGAGAAGGCTCGACGTCGGCAACGGACACTCGCTGTACCGGGAGCAGTGCGGCAATCCCCACGGCAAGCTGTCCCGCCCCGGATTCAGTGGAGGCTCGGAACTGACGCGGCGACGGTAGTCGCCGCGGTGTTGTGCCGGTAGAAGTTGTCTTCGTGCTCGGCCGGTGGGACGAGGCCGATCTCGCCGTGTAGCCGT
>NZ_JAAKGN010000218.1:0-6098 GCF_011039295.1 Modestobacter sp. KNN46-3
GGAAAAACATAGAATTAGGGGCCGACGTAGACGGCTGTCACCAGGCCGAGCAGGGCCCCCAGTGGGAGGGCGACCCGCCACTGCGCCCGGGCACACCGGTGCCGACCACCAGGTAGGTCGACGAGGTCTCCTGCAGCTGCGGGGCGAGCACCTCGGGGCCGTCGGTCACCCCCAACGCGCCACCGCAGTACTCGGTGCCGGTGCCCGGCGTGCGCCGCAGCCTGCCGGTGCCGCCGATCCCCGGTCGGGACCTGCCCGCGGGCGCCACGGTCGCCGACCTGCCGGCGCCGCGTCCACCGGCCGGCCCGGTCCGTCGTCGGTTGACCCGGGTCGCCCTCGCACTGGTGGCCCTGCTCGGCCTGGTGACCGCCTTCTACGTCGGCCTCTACTTCTACGTCGACCGTGGGATCGACCGGGTCGACGCGCTGGTCACCGACGGCCCCGAGGTGCTCGCCCCGCAGCTGCAGGAGACCTCGTCGACCTACCTGGTGGTCGGCACCGGTGTGCCCGGGCGCAGTGGGCTGCCTGCGGTCAGCCCCGTGATCGCGCACGTCTCCGGCGACGGTGAGCAGGCCGTGCTGGTCAGCCTGCCGCCCACGGCACTGACCGACACCCCCGTCTGCCGGACGGCGGACGGCGACCTGCGCCAGCCCGTGACCGAGCCGTTCGCCGCTGCACTGCTCGACGGCGGGCCCTCCTGCCTGGTCCGGTCGGTGCAGCAGCTGACCGGGTTGCGGGTCGACCACTACGTCGCCGTCGACCTCGCCCGGCTGCCCGGCATGGTCGAGGCGCTCGGTGGGGTCCCGGTCTGCCCGGGCGCGGGCGGTGTCCAGCTGGCCGGGGCGGAGGTGACCGGCTACCTGCAGCCCACCACCACCGGGGCCGACGTCACCGGCGCGGCGGCGGCCGAGCGTGAGCAGCGGGTGCTGATCTCGGCGCTCGACTCCGCCTTGGCGGGGAGCACGCTGGCCGACCCGCTGACCCTGACCCGCTTCCTCTCCCGGGCCGGCGATGCGTTCACGGTGGACGCCGGGACGACGCTCGGCGACCTGCGCTCCTTCGGGGCCACCCTGGGTGAGCTGTCCGGGAGCGCGATCGAGCGCACCGGGCTCCCGGTCGCCGAGGTGGGCCACGTGCCCAACGGCAGCGATCAGGCGGTGGTGGTCGTCGACGCGACCGCGACCCGGCAGCTGTTCGACTCGGTCATCGACGCGGGCCGGCTGCCCGCCCCGGCCGTGGAGGACGTCGCGGAGGCGGCGCCGACCGACCCTGCCCTCACCGAGCCGGCGGCCGGCGACCCGGTGCCCGAGGGGACGACGGTCTCCGTGGCGCCGGCCGGGGTGACGGTGGACGTGCTGGACGGCTCCGTCGCCGGGCGCACGGGCGAGGTGGCCGACGGCCTGGCCGCCGCGGGGTTCCGGGTCGGTGCGCGGGGCATCGAGCCGGCCACCGTGCAGCGCACCGTGGTCCGTTACGGCCCGGCGGCGCTGGAGCCCGCGCGCACCGTGGCGGCGGCCGTGCCCGGGGCCGTGCTGGTGGAGACGGACCTGGTCGGCTCGGCGGTGCAACTGGTCGTCGGGCCGGAGTTCACCGGCCTGGCGCCCGTCGACATCGGTACCCCCGTGCCGACGACAGCGGCCCCGGACCCCGCTGTCGCGGAGGCCGAGGCCGCATCGTCCTGCAGCTGAGCGGCGGGGCCGCCGCTCAGCGGGGCATCACCCGAACCGGCCGGAGATGTAGTCCTCCGTGGCCTTCTCGTCGGGGTTGCTGAAGATCTTCTCGGTGGGGTTGTACTCGATCAGCCGGCCGGGCTGACCCACCCCGTTCAGGTTGAAGAAGCCAGTGGTCTCGCTGACCCGCGCGGCCTGCTGCATGTTGTGCGTGACGATGACGATGGTGAACTGCTCCTTGAGCTCCATCATCAGGTCCTCCACGGCGAGCGTGGAGATCGGGTCGAGGGCGGAGCACGGCTCGTCCATCAGCAGCACCTCGGGCTGGACGGCGATGGCCCGGGCGATGCAGAGCCGCTGCTGCTGACCACCGGAGAGCCCCGACCCCGGGCGGCTCAGCCGGTCCTTGACCTCGTTCCAGAGGTTCGCACCCTTGAGCGAGCGCTCGACCAGGTCGTCCATGTCGCTCTTGCTGGTCTTCTTGGCGTTCAGCCGCAGGCCCGCCGCGACGTTGTCGTAGATCGACATCGTCGGGAACGGGTTCGGCCGCTGGAAGACCATGCCGATCTGGCGGCGGACGTCGACCGGGTCGACGTCGGAGCCGTAGAGGTCCTGCCCCTCGATGACGACCTTCCCCTCGACGCGCGCGCCGGGGATCACCTCGTGCATCCGGTTGAGCGACCGCAGGAAGGTGGACTTGCCACACCCCGAGGGCCCGATCAGGGCAGTGATGCTGCGCGGCTCGATGGACAGGTTGACGCCTTCCACGGCCTTGAAGTTGCCGTAGTAGATGTCCAGGTCCGAGACGTCGATGCGCTTGGCCACGTGGTGTTCCTCCGGGTTCCGGGTCAGCGACTGGTCTTGGGGGCGAAGAGGCGGCTGATCAGGCGGGCGACCACGTTGAGGCCCATGACCAGCATGATGAGGACCAGGGCGGCTGTCCAGGCCCGGTCGATCGCGTTCTCCGGCGGCACGCCCGGCTGGGTGAGCTGGTAGTAGGCGTAGACCGGGAGCGTCGCCATCCGCCCGTCGAACGCATTGAAGTTCAGGGCGTTGGTGATGCCCACCGTGATCAGCAGGGGTGCGGTCTCCCCGATCACCCGGGCGATGGCCAGCGTGACGCCGGTGGCCAGACCGGCGATCGCGGTCGGGATGACCACCTTGAGGATCGTCCGCCACTTGGGCACGCCCAGCGCGTAGGCGGCCTCGCGGAGCTCGTTCGGGACGAGCTTGAGCACCTCCTCCGCCGAGCGGACGACCACCGGGATCATCAGCACCGACAGCGCCACCGCGCCCATGATCCCCAGCCGGACGCCCGGCCCGAAGATGAGCACGAAGAGCGCGTAGGCGAAGAGGCCGGCGACGATCGAGGGGATGCCGGTCATCACGTCGACCAGGAAGGTGATCGACCGCTTGAGCCGGCCGGAGCCGTACTCCACCAGGTAGATCGCGGTCATCAGGCCGATCGGCACCGAGATCAGCGTGGTGAGCAGCGTGATGATCAGCGTGCCCATGAGCGCGTGGTACGCACCGCCGCCCGGGCCGATGACGCCCTGCAGGGAGGCGCTGAAGAACTCGCCGTCGAAGCGCTCCGCGCCGCGGCGGACCACCTCGTAGACCAGCGAGACCAGCGGCACCATGGCGATGCCGAAGGCGCTGACCACCAGGCAGGTGACCAGTCGGTCGACCGCCTTCCGGGATCCCTCGGTCACCCGGGAGAGCACGTAGGTGCCGAGCGTGCCGAGCACGACCGTGTAGATGACGAAGAGGACGACGTTCCAGCCGGTCAGCAGGAACCCCAGCGCGACCACGGCGGCGGCGCCGAACATCGCCCACGGCACCCACGGGGCCTGCTTCTCGTGGCCGCCCAGGGGGTTCGGGGACGGCGCAGAGGTGTGCGGTGCGGCGCTGGACTGCTCGATGGAGGTGCTCATCAGTTCGCTCCGGAGAAGTCGGCCCGGCGGTTGACGACCCACCGGGCGAGCATGTTGACCAGGAGGGTGATCACGAACAGTGCGAGCCCGCTGGCGATCAGGGTGTTGACGGCGAGTCCGGTCGACTCCGGGAACTGCAGGGCGATGTTCGCCGCGATCGTCTGCGGGTTGGCGCTGGAGATGAGCGCCCAGGTGATCCCGGCGGCCGAGCCGGACAGGATGATCGCCACGGCCATGGTCTCGCCGAGGGCGCGCCCGAGGCCGAGCATCGAGCCGCCGATGACACCGGACTTGCCGTAGGGGATGACCGCCATCTTGATCATCTCCCAGCGGGTGGCGCCCAGGGCGAGGGCGGCCTCGGTGTGCAGCGTCGGGACCTGGCTGAACACCTCGCGGGAGATGGCGCTGACGATCGGCAGGATCATCACGGCGAGCACCAGCCCGATGGTCAGCATGGTGCGTCCGGTCGAGGAGACCGGCCCGGCGAAGAACGGGAGGAAGCCGAGGTTCTCCTCCAGCCACCGGTAGAAGGGCACCAGCCGGGGGGCGAGCCAGAAGATGCCCCAGAAGCCGTAGACGATGCTCGGGATCGCGGCCAGCAGGTCGACCACGTAGCCCAGTCCGGCGGCCAGCCGGCGTGGTGCGTAGAAGGTGATGAACAGCGCGATCGCCACCGCCAGCGGGGTGGCGACCAGCAGGGCGATCACCGCGGACAGCAGGGTGCCGAAGACCAGGGGCCCGATGTAGGAGGCGAGGCCACCGTCACCGGGGATTTCGTCCGGGGAGGCCGTCAGCGCCGGCACCGACTCGCTGATCAGGAAGACGGCCACTCCGGCGAGGATGACCAGGATGAGGACGCCCGCGCCCTTGGCGGTGCCGGCGAAGATGCGGTCACCGGGCCGGCTCTTGGGCTGCTGGGCGGGTGGTGCGCTGGTGGTGGAGGTCACCGATCGCTCCGGGGGGCTCGTACCGCTGGATGCTGGGAGAGGTGCAGTGGATCACGCGCCACGGCGGCCCGGGGTGTCCGAGTTGTGGACACTCCGGGCCGCCGCGACGCGCTGCTGGCCGACTCGGTCAGCTGGTCGCGGTGATCGCGTCGATCGCGGCCTGCGCCTGCTCACGCAGCGTGTCGTTGATCGGAGCGCTGCCTGCCGCGTCGGCGGCGGCCTGCTGGCCCTCCTCGCTGGCCACGTAGGTCATGAAGTCCTTGACCAGGTCGGCGGTCTCCTGCTCGTCGTACTCCATGCAGCCGATCTGGTAGCTCACCAGGACGATCGGGTAGTTGCCCGACTCGGTGGTGTCGCGGGCGAGCTCGATGGCGTAGTCGTACTCGCCCCGGCCCTCCAGCCGCTCGGAGTTCTCCACCACGGCGGCGGCGGATTCGGCGGACGGCTCGACGAACTCCTCGCCGACCCCGATGTTCGCGATGCCCAGGTCGCCGGCCTGGCTCAGGTCGGCGTAGCCGATCGTGCCGGTGCCGGCGTCGACCGCGGCCACGACGCCCGAGTTGCCCTGGGCGGCCTCGCCACCGGAGACCGGCCAGTCGCCACTGGCCTCGTGCGGCCAGGCCTCGCCGCCGACAGCGGCGAGGTACTCGGTGAAGTTCTCCGTCGTGCCGGACTCGTCACTCCGGTTCACCGGTGCGATCGGGAGGTCCGGCAGGGTCACGTCCGGGTTGTCCGCAGCGATCGCCGGGTCGTTCCAGTTGGTGATCTGCTGGTTGAAGATCCCGGCCACGACCTCGGGGGAGAGGTTCAGCGAGTCGATGCCCTCGAGGTTGAAGACGACGGCGATCGGCGAGATGTAGTTCACCAGCTCGAAGATCCCGGCCTCGCCGCAGCGCTCCTCGGCCTGCGCGAGCTCCTCCTCGTCCAGCGCGGCGTCCGAGCCGGCGAAGTCGGTGCCGCCGGCGAGGAACTGCTCGCGGCCACCACCGGAGCCGACCGGGTCGTAGTTGACCGTCACGTCGGGCTGGACGCTCGAGTAGCCGGCGGTCCAGCCCTGCATGGCCGCCTGCTGGGCGCTGGAGCCTGCGCCGACGAGGGTGCCGCTGAGCTCCCCGCCGCTGTCGCCCCCGGAAGCGGTGCCCGATCCGGTCTCCTCGTTCGAGGCGCCGCACGCGGCGAGAGCGAGGGTGGCGGCGAGCGCTGCGGACACGGCCGCGGTGCGCGTCGTGGTGCTGAGCTTCAACTCAGTGGCCTTTCGACTGGTGTGTGCCCGGACGTCGGAGCCGGGCAGGGAAGATCGAACGACGAGGACGCTAAGCAGCCCAGATGGACGGATCCAGGTGCGTCGATGAACGCGGGGTGAACGCGGGCTGAGACTTGGCCCACGAAACGACAGACGCTGTACGTCCAACGGGTGAACCGCCGCGTGGCGGGGCGCCGACGGGCGGATCGGGCCGCTCAGCGAGGGACGGCGACGAGGGCGCTCAGCGCCGGGGCTCGCGCCGCCAGGAGACGTCGACGGCGTGCCGGGTGAACCCGCTCCGCTC
>NZ_JAAKGN010000219.1:0-6050 GCF_011039295.1 Modestobacter sp. KNN46-3
TCGGGGAGGGATAGATGGGGAAGAGAGAGGGGACGGGGGGTGGGGACGGGCAGGTGCACGGCGTACCTCCAGCGAGTGCTCGGGCGCCCGCCGGGCCGGCGTCCCAGGTCCGCTGGGTAGCGGAGCCGGGGCGCCGGCACGGCGACGGCGCATCGGGCGTGCCTCCCGTGGCAGATCACAGGAGGCGGCGCCTCACTTGAGGGCGTCCTTGGCCTTCTGGATCAACGTGTTCATCTGCGTCTGCGGCGTCGGGTACAGCCGCGGGTCACCGGGGGGCAGGATCGGCGCGTCGGCGTTGGCCGCGATCGGTGCCGCTCGCAGCTGGTTGTCGGTGCCGTCCAGGGCCGGCCCGCTGGCCCAGCGGCCGTTGGCCGCATCGGGGCCGTCGGAGGCGTCGATGAACGTGTAGGCGAACTCCGGCAGCTCCTCGTCCATCGGGAAGGCCTCGGGCACCGGGATGCCCTCGATGCCGTCGGACTTGAGCTCCTCGATGGCGGCGAGCCACTGCATCTGGTGCATGTGGTCGCGGGCCAGGTTGAACCGGAGCATGTCCTTGACGCCGTGGTCGTCGGTCATGTTGAACAGGCGGGCGGCCTGCAGACGACCCTGCATCTCAGCGGTGGCGTTGTAGTGGAAGTCCGCCATGAGGTTGCCGCTGGCGGTCACGTACCCGCCGCTCCACGGGAGGCCCATGCTGTCCCGGAAGTACGCGCCGGCGCCGTTGACGATGGCGTGCTGCGGGTTGTGCTGCCCGTAGCCGGCCGCCGCCTCCTTGGTGCGGTCTGCGGCGTCGGGCTTCAGCGGCACGTGGTCCAGCAGCCGGTCGATCATCGTCACGATCATCTCGACGTGCGCCAGCTCCTCGGTGCCGATGGCCAGCAGCATGTCCTTGTACTTGCCGGGCAGCCGGCAGTTCCAGCCCTGCAGCAGGTACTGCATGGCGACGGTCATCTCGCCCCACTGCCCGCCGAGGATCTCCTGCAGCTTGCGGGCGAAGTCCGGGTCGGGGCCGTCGGGCTTGGCCTCGTACTGCAGTGCGTGAGTGTGCGTGAACACGGGCGTTCTCCCTCTGCGTCGTCGCTGTCGCCGCCCTCGCGGTGACAACAGACAGATGCCCCCTCCCGGTGTCACCCCCGTGCCGTCCGCTGGCCCCCAGGGGCCGACCTGTCCGGCCCTCCTGTGGGGGGCGGACGGGTCCCCTCGTCAGCGGTCCGGGAGGCGCACCACCAGCGTGAAGGCGCCGTCGAGGCCCTCTGACCAGGCCAGCCGGCCGCCGAGCTCCCGGGTCTGCCGCTGCACCGACCACAGGCCCAGGCCGCTGAGGTCCACCGGCGGGGTCGGCCGGCTGAGGTGCCCCAGGACCCGATCGGCCGGCACGCCCGGCTGGGTCACGGCGAGGTCGACCCACCCGACCCGTCGCTCCACCCGCAGCCGGACGGGCTGGCCCCGGCCGTGCCGGTGGGCGTTCTCCAGCAGGTTGGTCAGGATCCGCTGGACGCGGGCGTCGGCGACGGCCACGTCGGCCGCATCGTCGCCGAACTCGACCCGGAGCTGGTGGTCGGGCAGGCCGGAGGCGGCGACGGAGGCGCGGACGACGTCGGCGAGCTCGCGGGTGCCCGCCCGCTCCGCAGCCCCACCGGTGGCGTTCGCGGTGCGAAGCATCGAGGCCAGGTGCTGTGCCTGGGCACGGGCGAGGTCGAGCAGTTCCGGTCGGCTGTCGTCGTCCTCGAGCCGGGCCAGCACCGACTCCAGCGCGGCCAGCGGGCTGCGCATGTCGTGGCACAGCGCTCGCACCAGCGCGTCGCCGGTGCTCACCGGGTCAGCGGCGGGATGGGGGAGGTGACTGCGCACCACGTGCAGCAGATCGGTGAACAGTCCGGGCAGCGTCGCAGGGTGTGTGTCGGCAGCGAGGGTCACGGGCACCTCCGGGAGAGCGGTCGGTCAGCCACGCCGGGCGCAGCCGATCTGTGGGAGTGACGTGGAGGGACTGGACGTCGGTGCCGCTGCTGAGCACCGTCCCCCCGTGGACGTGGTGGTGATCGACGACCACCCGTTGTTCAGCCGGGGCCTGGAGCTGTTGCTGCCCCCGGAGAGCAACGGGCGGGTGCGTGTCGTGGGGACGACGGATGACGCCTCGGCGGGCGCCGCCCTCGTGCGCCGGCACAACGCCGACGTCGCGGTGGTCGACCTGCACATGCCGCCGCCCGGCGGCACGCGCGCCATCGCGGCCATCCGGCGCACCGAGCCGATGACCCGCATCGTGGCGCTGTCCGGGCTGGCCGAGGCCGACGCGGCCCTGGAGGCGCTGCGGGCCGGGGCGAGCGCCTTCCTGCCCAAGACCACGAGCCCGGAGGCGCTGGTGCGACCGCTGCTCGCCGTCCTCGACGGGTGGTCGGTGATCCCCGAGTCGCTGCTGCGCCAGCTGCTGGACGACGCGGCGCCCACCGCGGACCAGGGCATCGCGGCTCAGCTGTCCGCCGACGACCGCCGGCTCTGGCGGCTGGTGGCCGCGGGCACCAGCACCGTCGACATCGCCACGACGCTGCACGTCTCCGAGCGCACGGTGAAGCGGCTGGTGGCCAATCTGCTCCGCCAGCTGCGGGTCTCCACCCGGGTGGAGGCGGCCGCCCTCGCCGGCCGGGTCGGGCTGGACTAGACCCGGACGGTCGCAGCGCACTGTGTGGGACAACGGGGCGGCCATCACGCCCCGGCTACCCGACGCGGAGCGGCGCACCCGCGGACCAAGCAGTTCCGGTTTGCTGCGGCGCGTCGTGGCTAGGGTCCGACCATGCCTGCACGGGTCGTCCTGCTCGGTGCCACCGGCCACACCGGCGGCCGGACGGCGGCCGCCCTGACCGCCCGCGGCGCCCGGCCGGTGCTCGCCGGGCGCGACCCGGCCCGGCTCGTCCCCCTGGCCGACCGGCTCGGCGGGCCCGCCGAGCCGCTGGAGACCGCGGCCGCCGACGTCACCGACCCGGGCTCGGTGCGTGCGCTGCTCGGCGCCGGTGACGTCCTGGTCACCACGGTCGGGCCGTTCCAGCGGCTGGGGGAGGCCGCCGTCGCCGCGGCCACCGACGCCGGCGCGGTCTACCTGGACTCGACGGGCGAACCCCCGTTCCTCCGTCGGGTGTTCGAGGAGTTCGGGCCGCAGGCGGAGGACTCGGGCGCGCGGCTGCTGACCGCCTTCGGCCACGACTACGTGCCCGGCGTCCTGGCCGGCGCGCTGGCCCTGGCCGAGGCGGGCGACCGGGCACACCGGCTCGACGTCGGCTACAGCCTGGACGGCGTCCGGGGACAGGGCTTCTCCCGCGGCACGCTGGTCTCCCTGGTCGGGGTGCTGCTGGAGCAGGGGCACGCCTGGCGCGAGGGCCGCCTGGTCGAGGAGCCGGCCGGGGCGCGGGACTGGCGGTTCGACGTCGCCGGCCGCACCCGCCGCGGGCTCTCGGTGGGCGGCTCGGAGCACCTGGCGCTGCCCGGGCTGTCGCCGTCCCTGCGTGAGGTCGGCGTCTACCTGGACTGGTTCGGCCCGGCGACGCCGGTCGCGCACCGGCTCGCCCCGCTCGCCCCGTGGATCGGCCGGCTGCCCGGGGCCACGGCGCGGGTGGAGCAGCTCGCCGACCTGGTCGGACGCCGGTTCGCCGAGGCGCCGACGACCCAGGGGGAGGCCCGCACGCACGTCGTCGCCGAGGTGCGCGACCGGTCCGGGGCGCGGGTCGCGCGGGTCCGGCTGCTCGGACCGGACCCCTACGAGCTGACCGCAGACCTGCTGGCCTGGGGGGCGGTCCGGGCTGCGGAGGGCGAGGTCGCCGGCGCCGGCGCCCTGGGGCCGGTGCAGGCCTTCGGGCTCGACGAGCTCACCGCGGGGGCGGCCACCGCCGGGCTGCGGCCGGCGTGACCCTGCTCGCCTGCGTCGACGTCGGCTCGACGTGGACGAAGGCGGCGCTGGTCGAGCTGGACACCGGGCGACTGGTCGAGACGCGGCAGGCGCCGACGACCCCGGCGGACGTGGTGGCCGGGGTGCTGGCGGCGACGGAGGGCTGGGGCGCGCCGGTGCGCGCGTGCTCCAGCGCCGGTGGCGGACTCCGGCTGGCGGTCGTCGGCTACGAGGAGCTGATCAGCGCCGAGGCCGGGCACCGGGCAGCCCTGTCGGCGGGCGCCCGGGTGGTGCACGTGGCCGCGGGCCGGCTGGACGCCGCCGCGCTCCGGCAGCTGGCCGCCGCCGCCCCGGACGTCGTCCTGCTGGTCGGCGGGACGGACGGCGGGGACGCCACCGTGCTGCGGCACAACGCCGCGACCCTCGCCGGTACGGAGCGGTCCGTCCCGGTCGTCGTCGCCGGGAACGTCGACGTCCGGGCGGAGGTGTGCGCCGTCCTCACCGCGGCCGGCACCCCGGTCACCGCGGCCGACAACGTGCTGCCCGACATCGGTCAGCTGGCCCCGGAGTCCGCGCGCGCCGCGATCCGGGACGTCTTCCTGACCCACGTCATCGGCGGCGAACGGCTGTCGGCGGACCCGCGGCTGCGCCGGTGGGTGCGGGCGGTGACGCCGGACGCGGTGCTGGACGGCGTGGCAGTCCTGGCCGAGCTGCGGGCCGGCACCGACGCCCCGGGCGTGCTGGTGCTGGACGTCGGCGGGGCCACGACCGACGTGTACTGCGTGCCCGCCGTCGACGCCGAGCAGGCGTCGCTGCACCGGGCGGCGGTCGGGGTGCCGGCCCGCCGGCGCACCGTGGAGGGCGACCTCGGGGTGCACGCCAGCGCCGACGCGCTGCGGGAGGCGGCCGCGGACGAGGGGCTCAGCACCCCCGGGGGCGACCCGCTGGACCTCGGCGAGGCCGCGGCGGTGGTGGCGCTGCGCCGGCACCTGCGGGCCGAGGCCGCCTACGGTCCGGGCGGGGCGAGTGCGCGTGGGGCGGGGCTGGTGGTGCTCTCCGGCGGGGTCTTCCGGCACGCGGCGCCGGCGGCGACGGTCGCGGTGGTGCAGCGGGTGGCGGCCGACCGGGGCGGGGCGGGGAGTGTGCTGGCCGGCGCGCGGGTGGTCGTCGACGACCGGTACGTGCTGGCCGCGGCCGGGCTGCTCGCCGGGGACGCACCGGCCGCCGCGGCCGGGCTGCTCACCGGCCTGCTGGCGGACTGACCCGGGGTCGCCTCAGCCGACCCGGATGCCCAGCTCGGCCGCCATCCCGGCGGCCCAGCCGGCCAGCTGGGCGGTGCTGATCGTGCAGCCGCGCAGGTCGGCCACGCCGTCGAGCCGGGTCACCTCCGCGCCGCGCAGGTCGACCGAGCGGCTGCGGGCACCGCTGAGCACCAGCGACTCCACGGTGCAGTCGACCAGCCGCAGGTCGCGCAGGTCGGCGCCGCCGAGGTCCAGCTCGCCCACGGTGCACCCGGCGAGCGTGACGTCGACCAGGGTGGCGCCCCGCAGGTCGAGGAAGTCGACCTTCACCTCCTGCAGGGCCACCCGGGTGAGCCCGGCGCCGTGCGCGGTGACCGCGCCGAACCGCCCGCCGGCGGCCACGACGTCCAGCAGCGTCGCGTCGACCAGCGACCAGCCGGCCGCGCGCAGGTCGGTGAGCAGGCAGCTGGACAGCCGGGCACGGTCGAAGGGCACGCCGGCGAGGTCGCACCCGGTCAGCACGCACTCGAGGAAGGAGGCGTCGGTCGCGTCGCCGGTCAGCTCCAGGCCGGCGAACCGCAGGCCGTCGGCCGTGCCCGCGCCGGCCAGCTCCGGTCCGGGCGCGTCCGTCAGCGGCGGGAGGAGGGCTTCGAGGTCGGTGGCGTCGATCGGCACGGGCACCATCCTGTCCGTCCGGTCCGCCGCGGGGCAGGGTCAGCCGTACGGCGTGAGGGTGGCCGCCCACTCCCCGGAGGCGTCCCGGGCGAACTCCGCCACCTCGGCGGCGGCCATGTCACGCGCGGCGTAGCCGCCGCTGCCGGCGCCGACGCAGGCCAGCACGGTCGCCAGCCCGGCCCGGCGCTGGACGACGGACTGCCGGACCTCCCACCCCACGACGGCCCGGTCCTGCAGCACGGTGTGGCTGCGCACCAGCC
>NZ_JAAKGN010000022.1:0-44643 GCF_011039295.1 Modestobacter sp. KNN46-3
AACCACCACCCGCCGCTGTCCTTCGGGCGGGCGGAGCTGGCGACCGTGCAGCAGGTGTTCGACCACGTGCTCCTGCTGGCCCGGGCGCCGGTGCTGGCCGGGGAGGACGGCGGGAACGTGGTCGCGGAACTGCGCGCGATGCGCGCCGGGGCGCCCGGGACTGTGCTGCTCACGGTCGGTGCAACGGCACGCACCCGGGCTCGATTCCCCACCCGGGTCGGTCGTCGGGGAAACCACTCCCCGGCCCGGCCGGGCCGCCCTAGGCTGCTGCGCCGTGGCAGCGACACCGGCGGTGCGGACCCTGGACCAGGCGCGGGCTCGGTACTCCCTGCACGAGTACGACCCGGCCGACGGCGCGGACGGACACGGCTACGGCGAGGTGGCGGTGGCCGCCCTCGGCGCCGATCCGGCCCAGGTGTTCAAGACCCTGGTCGCCCGGGTCGACGGGGCGCTCACCGTCGCCGTCGTACCGGTCAGCGGCCAGCTGGACCTCAAGGCACTGGCCACCGCCGCGGGCGGGCGGAAGGCCACCATGGCCGACCCGGCCGACGCCGAGCGGAGCAGCGGCTACGTGCGGGGTGGGATCAGCCCGCTGGGTCAGCGGAAGGCGCTGCCGACCGTGGTGGACGACAGTGCGCTGACCTTCCCGACGGTGCTGGTCAGCGCGGGACGCCGCGGGCTCCAGCTGGAGCTCTCGCCGGCGGACCTGGTGCGGCTGACCCGGGCCCGGACCGCCGCCATCGCCCGTCTCGGCTGACGGGCCTCCGCTCCCCCGCGGCTCGGGCGCGCCGCGGCCCCTGCCGGGGGCCGGCGGGGGTCAGCCGTAGGGGGTGAGCAGCTGGTCGACCGGCGCGAAGTCGTCGGTGAGGACGTCGGCGTCCCCGATGAACCGGTCGAGCTCGGGTCCCTCGGCCACCTGCCAGGCGAGCCCGCGCTCGGCCAGTGCGGCGGCGATCCCCGCCGACGGCAGCGGACGCTGCGAGGCGACCGCGACCACGTTCCCGCCGTCCTCCCCGGCCAGCACCGGCCGCACCCGGCTAGGATCGAGCGACGTGGTCGCCCGTTCCCGGGCGCCGCAGAGAGGACGGTCGGTGCCCGAGGAGCCCGCGATCGACAGCCCCGTCGTCGAGACGGCGAAGCCCGATGAGACGCCGGAGGCGCGCGCTGACGGCAGTCGTGCCGAGCTCGCCGAGACCCGGGCCCAGCGCGACGCCCGCTTCGAGCGCGACGCCCTGCCCTACCTGGACCAGCTGTACCCGGCGGCGCTGCGGATGACCCGCAACCCCGCCGACGCCGAGGACCTGGTGCAGGAGACCTTCGTCAAGGCGTACTCCGCCTTCCACCAGTTCGCCGAGGGCACGAACCTCAAGGCGTGGCTGTACCGGATCCTGACGAACACCTACATCAACAGCTACCGCAAGAAGCAGCGCCAGCCGCAGCAGTACCCCACCGAGCAGGTGCAGGACTGGCAGCTCTACGCCGCCGAGGAGCACACCTCCAGCGGCCTGCGCTCCGCTGAGATGGAGGCGCTGGACCACCTGCCCGACACCGACATCAAGGAGGCGCTGCAGCAGCTGCCGGAGGACTTCCGGCTCGCGGTCTACCTCGCCGACGTCGAGGGGTTCGCCTACAAGGAGATCGCCGAGATCATGGGCACGCCCATCGGCACGGTGATGTCCCGCCTGCACCGCGGTCGACGGGGTCTGCAGAAGCTGCTGGCCGACTACGCCCGGGACCGCGGCTTCGTCGCGGCCGGAGCTGCTGGGGAGGCGACCCGCTCATGAGCACCGACGCTCACGACGGCGCCCGGCACGACCTGCACGGCGAGGAGGTCACCTCCTGCGACGACGTGCTCTCCCACGTCTTCGAGTTCCTCGACCACGAGACCGACGACGCCCGGCGCGCGGTCATCGCCGAGCACCTCGAGGACTGTTCGCCCTGTCTGCGCCAGTTCGGCATCGAGCAGGAGTTCAAGGCGCTGGTGCGCCGCCGCTGTGGCGGCGACCCCACGCCGATGGGGCTGCGCGACCGGATCAAGGTGCAGCTGACGACCGTCTCGTTCGAGGAGGACGGCACCCAGGTGCGCGTCGAGAAGACCAGCATCGAGACGACGACCTTCGAGACCCGCGGCGAGCTCCCGGGGAAGCGCCCCACCGCCTGACGGCGGCGGAGCGCTCTCCGGCCCCCCTTGCAGGGACCCACCGCGAGCTCGCGAGTGGGGGCAAGGGGGTCCTTCTTCAGGCGTTGGGGCGCTTGCCGTGGTTGGCGCCGCTCTTCTTGCGGGCGCGCCGCTTGCGTCCACGCTTGGACATCGCTGCCCCTCCTCTCTGTGCTCCACCCGGGCGGGACGCCCGGCTGCTGATCGGTCCCGGCGCGGGATGCAGAGCACCCCGGCACCGGCCAAGCTGACCCTGCAAGGCTCTCACGGGTGGGCCCGGCACCGTGCGCTGGTGCACGGTCGGGACCAGCGGTGGCACGGGCCATCGGCAGGAGGCCGGCGCAGCCGGTGAGCGCAGGACGCCGGCGCAGCCGGGAAGAGGAGACGACGTGGTCCAGGCAGTCGACAGCGTGCTCGTGGCCGGCCGGGGGCCGATGGCCTGCGCGGTGATCCGGGCGTGCGGCCGGCTGGGCGTGAAGGCCGTGGCCGTGTACTCGGAGGCAGAACGCGACGCCCGGCACGTGCGGATGGCCGACGAGTCCGTGCTGCTGGGTCCCGCGCCGGCAGCGGAGTCCTACCTGGATGTGCGCCGGCTGGTGGAGGCCGCTCGCCGCACGCGGGTCGACGCGGTGCTGCCCGTCCCCCCGGCCCTCGCCGGGAACGCACGGCTGGCCGCGGCGGTGGCCGACGCCGGGCTGGGCTGGATCGGGCCGGAGGCCGGGGTGCTCGAGCGCCTCGGCGGTGACGGCGTCGAGCCGGCCAGTGAGCGTGGCTTCCTGGCCTGGGTCAGTGCCGAGGGGCTGCACCACGTCACCCCGGTGCTGCGTGACCGCGCCGGCGGCACCCCACGGGTCTCCTGGACGCCCCCCGACGGGCTGGGATCACTGCCCGCGGCCGCCCGGCGGCTCCCCGAGCTCGGCTGGCGCGGGCTGGTCACGGTGGGCATCGACCCCGGCGGGGAGCTGGCCGAGGTGGCGGCGGGCTTCTCCCTGGACATGGCCGTGCTCGAGCGGGCACACGGGCTGGACGCCGTCGCGCTCGCGCTGGGCAGGGTGTCCGGCACGCCGGCGGACAGGGCCCTGGACGCTGCCGAGGGGCCGCCGTACGCCGGCCTCGCCGTCCAGCTGCGGTCGACGCTGCCGCCGGGCACTGCGGGACGGGTCACCGGCCGGCTGCCCGACGTCGTGGTCGCTGACCGGCGGGCGGCCGGGGAGGCCCAGCTGGTCGCGGTGAGCGGCTACGACGCAGGCGACCGACTCGACGGCTGGTACGACGCACTGCTGGCCACGGTCAGCGCCGCCGGCCCCGATGCGGCGAGCGCCGCGCGGGCGGCGACGGAGCTCCTCACCGGTCTCCCGGAGACCGGCGTCCCGCACGACGGTGCGGCCGTCTGCGACGTGCTGCAGCGCATCGCCGGTGCGCTCGTCCCCGACTGCACCTGACCGCTGCTCGGCACGGTGCGGTGCAGGCCCCCACGCGTGCTTTCATGAGCACACCGTCGGCTCAGGCGGATCGTGGCAGGTCAGGGAAGAGGGGGCGCCGGTGGCGGTCGAGGAGATCCACGCCGAGATGGTCTCCAGCGTGTGGAAGGTGCTCGTGGCCCCCGGTGCGGAGGTCGCCGCCGGTGACACGCTGGTCATCCTCGAGTCGATGAAGATGGAGATCCCGGTGCTCAGTGAGCGCGCCGGCACGATCGGCGAGCTGCACGTGGTCGAGGGCGAGGTGCTCCAGGAGGGCGACCTCATCGCCACCGTCGTCCCGGCGTAGCGACCCCGGGCGGGGGAGGACGGGGCCCGTCAGGCCAGGTCGAGGGAGTAGACCCGGAGGTCGATGCCGGGCACCGGCGCCCAGTCCCGTTCTGGCAGCCGGGTGAAGCCGAGGTGGGCGTAGAGCCGGTGCGCTGCGGTCATCCGCTCGCCCGTGGACAGCACCATCCGTCGTTTGCCGGCGGACCGGGCCCGGTCCAGGCAGGCGCGCACGAGCGCCGCCCCGATGCCCTGGCCGCGCGCTCCGGGGTCGACCGCCAGCATCCGGAACGCCGCCTCGTCCGGGGACTCGACGACCTCGCCGAAGTCCCCGGACAGCACCAGTGCCACGCTGCCCACGATGCGCCCGTCGTGGTCGCGGGCCACCAGCAGCTCCGCGCGGTCCGCCCGCCCCGCCACGTCGGCCAGCTGGGGCAGGTACTCGGCCGGTGCCAGGTCCTCGGCTGCGTAGGCGGCCACGGTGAGCTCGGCGATGCGGGCGTGGTCCGCGGGCCCGGCCGGGCCGACGACGGGTGCGGGGATGACCACCGGAGCAGGGTAGACAAAGGACCCTGTCCCACTCCTCCCTCGCAGGCTCGGGTGAGCCTCCGGACAGGGCCGTAGGCTCCGGCTCACCATGAGCAGCCTGTCCGAACGTCTCACCCGTGGCTCGGCCAGCCCGTCCCAGGTCGACCACGCGCGCCGGCTGGTGGCCGACTGGCAGCTGCTGGCCGACCTCTCCTTCGCCGACCTCACGCTGTGGGTGCCGCTGCAGACCGGGGCCTGGTGGTGCGTGGCCCAGGTGCGCCCGCTGACGGCGCCCACGAGCCAGCCGGAGGACCTGGTGGGCAGTGAGGCCACCGGGGCGGACGCCGAGCCGCTGGTGCGTGCGCAGCGGGAGGGGCGGCCGATCACCGACGGCGATCCCGACTGGTCGGGGGCGAGCCCCCGCCGTCGGGAGGTCATCCCCGTCCGGCACGACGGTGCGGTGGTCGCTGTGCTGGCCAAGGACACCAACCTGGCGGCGACCCGGTCGCCGTCGACCCTGGAGCTCACCTACCTCGACATCGCCGCGGACCTCTCGTTGATGGTGGCGGCCGGCACCTTCCCGCCGCGCATGCTGGACGACGCGGAGATGAGCCCGCGGGTGGGTGACGGGCTGGTCCGGCTGGACGGCACCGGGCACGCGGTCTACGCCAGCCCGAACGCCCTGTCGGCCTACCGGCGGATGGGGGTGACCGGGGACGTCGTCGGGTCCGACCTGGGCGAGGTGACCCGGCAGGTCTCGGCGGACCGGGTGGCCGGTGAGGCCGTGGCCGCGAGCATCGCCGCAGCGGTGGCCGGCCGGTTCCCCGAGCCGATGGACGTGGAGAACGACGCGGCCACCATGCTGGTCCGAGCCCTGCCGCTGCAGGCCCCCGGCGGTGAGGAGGGCGCGCTGGTGCTGGTCCGCGACGTCACCGACGTGCGCCGCCGGGACCGCGCGCTGATGACCAAGGACGCCACCATCCGGGAGATCCACCACCGGGTGAAGAACAACCTGCAGACCGTGGCCGCGCTGCTGCGGCTGCAGGCCCGGCGGATGACCGAGCCGGCGGCCCGGGCGGCGCTGGAGGAGTCGGTGCGCCGGGTGGCCTCGATCGCGGTGGTCCACGAGACGCTGGCCGGCAGCCGGGAGGACGTCGTCGAGGTCGACGACGTCCTCGATCAGGTGCTGCCGATGCTCGGTGACGTGACGTCGGTGGGGCCGGCCGCCCGGATCACCCGCGACGGCGCGATCGGGGAGCTGCCCGCGGCGTGTGCGACGCCGTTGGTGATGGCGGTGACCGAACTGCTGCACAACGCGGCCGAGCACGCGTTCGACGACGGCGAGCCGGGGACGATCGTGCTCGCTGCCGAGCGGACGGGCGACGACCTGGTGGTCCGGGTCCGCGACGACGGGCGCGGTCTGCCGCCGGGCTTCGACCCCGCGGCCAGCACCGGGCTCGGGCTGCAGATCGTGCGGACGCTGGTGACCAGCGAGCTGCACGGGACGCTGGAGATGGGACCGCCGGCGGACGGCGGCCCGGGGACCGAGGCGGTGCTCAGCCTCCCGGGCGCCGGCCGGCCCCGCCGCTGAACGACAGCAGGGACCGCTCCGGTCACGGAGCGATCCCTGCTGTCGTTCAGCCCCGTCCGGAGGCTCACCCCGAGCGTGCGAAGGGAGAGGGGGACGGGGTCCTTCTTCAGGCGGTGCGGACCCGGGTGCGCGCGGTACGGCGCTTCAGGGCACGGCGCTCGTCCTCGGACAACCCGCCCCAGACCCCGGAGTCCTGGCCCGAGCTCAGCGCCCAGTCCAGACAGGACTCGACGACCGGGCAACGGCCGCACACAGCCTTGGCCTGCTCGATCTGGACGACTGCCGGGCCCGTCGTCCCGATCGGGAAGAAGAGCTCCGGGTCTTCGTCCCGGCAGAGCGCGCGGTGGCGCCAGTCCATGGCGGTGTACTCCTCGATCTCGTCAGGGTGTCCGGTCGTCGGTCCGAAGACCGCCCCCGCAGGTCCGTGCGCTGATGTCAGCACGAAGAACGACGACCGCCTGCTGTGTTACCAGCAGGTTGCTTGCTTGTGATGCTTTCACGAGTAGACGCACTGTCAAGCAGTTCGCCGGGCGTCGGCGGGGCTCGTGAGCAACCTCACCACGCCGGGCGGGGCCTCGCCACTCCGTCCTACCGCACCCGGCGCGTCCCTGCATCACCCAGCGGGGGCCAGGACCGAGCGCTCGGTCACACGACGACGCGCAGCGCGTCCGGGACCGACCGCACGCGCAGCCCGGTGGTGGTGCCCAGGTGGTCACCGTCGAGCTGCCACCCCTGCGGGCGGGTCGACGTCAGGGTCAGTTCCCCGAGGTCGTGCCAGCGGTGCACCCCGCGGCCCCGGGCGTCCGGCCGGGCGGCCATGGTCTGGCGCACGTGGTGCAGCATCCGCACCACGCCGACGCGGCCCATCGCGAAGAGGTCCAGCCCGGTGTCGAAGGACGCCGCGGGGCTCGGGTCGATGGGCCGGGCCCCCAGGTAGGTCCACGGGCTGACGTTGGAGACCAGGGCGAGGAACAGCCCGTCGACGGGGGCCGTGCCGGGCAGCTGGAGCGTCATCGGCGGACGACGGCGGTCCCGGCCCAGCAGGAAGGCGTTGACCCCGGCCCCGATGTAGAGGCTGCCGGTGGACCGCCGTCCCCGGGCGCGCTGGGCCTCGACCCGGGAGATCACGTCGGCGTCGAAGCCCATGCCCGCGGCGAAGACGAACCACCGGGGCGTGGTCCAGTCCTCCGTCGTGCCCGCTCCGCCGACGCGGGCCTCTGCGGTGCCGAGGGACACCAGGCGGGTGCGGCCGGCGCGCAGCGAGTCGAGGATCTCCCCGGTCGCCTCCACCGGGTCGCGGGAACGGCCGAGCGCGCGGGCGAAGACGTTGGTCGAGCCGCCCGGCACGACGGCGAGCATCGGCACGTCGGGCCCCGGGCCGGCCGTGAGCAGCCCGTTGGCTGCCTCGTTGACCGTGCCGTCGCCCCCGAGGGTCACGACGAGGTCGATCCCGTCCGCGGTGGCCTGGGCGGCGAGCTCCCGGGCATGACCGCGGTGGGCGGTCTCGGCCAGCTCGAGGTCCAGCTCACTGGACAGTGCGCGGACCAGCACGTCGCGGACCTTGCGGGTGGTGGTCGTGGCCGCCGGGTTCGCCACCAGCAGGGCACGCATGCCGCCCAACATATCCAGCGGCTCCGGGCCGGCCGCGCGGCACGTCCGGTGCGGCGGCTCGCGCGGTGCCCGCGGGTAACCTCGACGGCGTGTCAGGTCAGGACGGACAGACCCCGGGCCGCCGTCGGCCGAGGGCGGAGGGCCTGCTCGGGAGGGCGGCGCAGCCGACCGCACCGCGCCCGCAGCGGGAGCGCCAGGAGGCACCGACCGCCGTCCGGCGGGCCGCCCTGGTGGTCGCCGTGGAGGCGCTCGCGCTGACGGTCCTCGCGTTCGTGCTGCTGGTGCTGACGCTGACCGGCTCGCCGGACAGCGTGGGCCGCGCGCTGGCCGAGGTGGTCTACGTCGGGCTGGGGGCGGGGCTGCTCGCTGCCGCCGCGGTCGGGCTGTGGCGGGTGTCCGGCTGGGCCCGCGGTCCGGTGATCGTGCTGCAGATCCTGCTGGGCCTGCTGGGCTACAACGCGGCCTTCGAGGCGCAGCAGCCGCTGCTGGGCCTGCCGGTGCTGGCCCTGGTGGCGACCGAGCTCTGGCTGCTGGCCACCCCCGAGGCGCGGCTGGCCTTCTTCGAACGCTGAGGGAGGCCCCCGCTGACCCGGGGCCGGCTCGCCCTAGATGAGCTCGATGACCTCGGCGATCGAGGGCAGCACCCGGCTGGGCCGGAAGGGGAAACGGCTGACGTCCTCGGCGCGGGTCGAGCCGGTGAGCACCAGGATGGTGTCCAGCCCCGCCTCGATGCCGGCGACGACGTCGGTGTCCATCCGGTCACCGATCATCGTGGTGGACTCCGAGTGCGCCTCGATGCGGTTCATCGCGCTGCGGAACATCATCGGGTTGGGCTTGCCGACGAAGTACGGCTCCGCCCCGGTGGCCTTGGTGATCATCGCCGCCACCGAGCCGGTCGCGGGCAGCGGGCCCTCCGGGGAGGGGCCGGTGACGTCGGGGTTGGTGGCGATGAACCGGGCGCCGGCGCCGACCAGCCGGACCGCCTGGGTGATCGCCTCGAAGGAGTAGGTGCGGGTCTCCCCGAGGACGACGTAGTCCGGGTCGGTGTCGGTCATCGTGTACCCCGCCTCGTGCAGCGCGGTGGTCAGGCCCGCCTCACCGATGACGTAGGCCGAGCCGCCGGGCAGCTGGGAGGCCAGGAAGTCCGCCGTGGCCAGGGCCGAGGTCCAGATCGCCTCCTCCGGCACGTCCAGGCCGCTGCGGGCCAGCCGGGCGGACAGGTCGCGCGGGGTGAAGATCGAGTTGTTGGTCAGCACCAGGAACCGGCGGTTGCGCTCCACCAGCCGGGCCAGGAAGTCGGCCGCGCCGGGCAGCGCCTTCCCCTCGTGCACCAGCACGCCGTCCATGTCGGTCAGCCAGCACTCGGACTCGCCGCGTTCGGTGGTCACGCCGTTCTCCTGTCGGTCGGGTGGGTCAGCGACGGTCGGCCGCGAACCTGGTCAGGGCGTCATCGGTGAGCCGGAAGACCGTCCACCCGTCCATCGGCACGGCACCGGCGGCTCTGTAGAAGTCGATGGACGGGGTGTTCCAGTCCAGGACGGACCACTCCAGCCGGGCGAAGCCGCGGGCCACGCACTCGTCGGCCAGCGTCCGGAGCAGTTCACGGCCGAGCCCCGTGCCGCGGTGCGCGGGGGAGACGTAGAGGTCCTCGAGGTACAGCCCGTGGGTGCCACGCCAGGTGGAGAAGTTGAGGAACCACAGGGCGAAGCCGGCGATCTCGGCGTCGTCCCCCGCTCCGGTCAGGGCCACGTGCCCGAACAGCGCCGGGGACTCCCCGAACAGCGCGGCGTGCAGCTGGTCGGCGGTCATCCGGGCCTCGTGCTCGGACTCCTCGTAGGCGGCGAGCTCACGGACCAGCCGCAGCACCGTCGGGACGTCGTCCGGCCGGACCCGGCGCACGCTCAGGACAGCACCTCCTTCACCCGTGCCGGGACGAGCCGGCCCAGTGGGGACAGCACCGGCATCACGAGCGGGGAGAGCAGGTAGCTGTAGGCGACCACGAGGCAGGTCACGGTCGGCACGGTGATCAGGCCGACGACGACCAGGACGACGGTGGCGACCAGTCCGTAGGGCTTGCCGCTCTTCGGGCTGACCAGGGACCGGAACGAGCGGTAGCGGACGTTGCTGATCATCAGCAGCCCGGGGACGACGACCACCAGCAGCACCCACAGCCGGTCGCGGCCCTGCATCGCGTCGGCGAAGGCGTACACGCTGGCCAGCACCACGCCGGCCGCGCCGGGGCTGGGCAGGCCGGTGAAGAAGCGCTTGTCCGCCGTCGGGTCGATCGTGGTGTTGAAGCGGGCGAGCCGGATGGCCGCGCAGGCCACCCAGAGGAAGCAGACCACCCAGCCCAGGGCGTCGAGTTCGTCCCGGCCGTCGGAGAACAGGGCGAAGGCCAGCAGGGCCGGGGCCAGGCCGAAAGAGACCAGGTCGGCCAGTGAGTCGAACTGCAGGCCGAACGGTGAGACGGCGCCGACCAGCCGGGCGACCGCGCCGTCGGCGATGTCGAACACGACCGAGAGCGCGATCAGCAGACAGGCCAGCCGGTACTCGCCGCGGAACGCGACCAGGATGGCGCCGAAGCCGCACATCATGTTGGCGAGGGTGAACAGGCTTGGCAGCCACGAGCGAGCCCGCCGGCGCCCGCCGCGCACCGAACCACGGACGAACTCGACGGTGGTGGTGCGCCTCCCTGGCATCCGCCGGCTCCTCAGCTGGGCTGGGACCAGCGGGCGATGACGGTCTCCCCGCCCCGCACCCGCTGCCCCTTCGTGACGGTGACGGTGCACTCGGGTGGCACGAAGACGTCCATCCGGGACCCGAACTTCATCAACCCGATCCGGTCGCCGGTGGACACCTCCTGCCCGGGCACCACACGGGTGACGATCCGCCGGGCGAGCACGCCGACGATCTGCCGGAAGACGACCGTGCGGTCGCCGTCGCGCACCCACAGCTCGCTGCGCTCGTTGCGGTGCGCGCTCTCCGCGCGGTAGGCGGCCAGGAAGCTGCCCGGCGTGTACGTGGACTCCGTGATCCGGCCGCCGTAGGGCGCGCGGTTCACGTGCACGTCGACGACGGACAAGAAGACGCTGACCTGCTGCCAGTCGCCCTCGGGGGCCACGCCCGGCTGCGGCTCACCGGCGACCATGACGACGCCGTCGGCCGGGGAGAGCACGTCCTCGGGCGACGGTGGGACCGAGTCGCACCGCCGGTCGGGGTCGCGGAAGAAGACGGCCATGTACGCCGACAGGGCGAGGAGGGGCCACGCCAGAGCGCGGGCCCAGCGGAGACCGCTGCCCCGACCCAGGACGGTGGAGACCGCCGCAGAGGCCAGGGGAACGGCGAGGAAGGGCCAGCCGGCCCGGTCGATGCGCATCGCAGACCGAGGCTACCGGGACGACCGCGATGTGCCCCGACGGCTGGCTCAGGCGGGCGCCGAGGCGAGGTCTGGGTCGGCTCCCTGTTCGGTGCTGCGCCCGCGCGGGGGCCCGCCGTACCAGTCGAGGCAGATCATCGTGGCGTCGTCGCGGAGGTCGCCTCCCGTCTCGCGCAGCACGGCGGCGCCGAGGGCGTGGACGACCTCCCGCGGGTGCAGGTCCGCGGAGTCAGCCAGCGCCGAGGCGACATCGAGGTCCACCGCGTTGCGCTCCTGCATGCCGTCGGTGAGGAAGACGATCCGGTCACCCGGTTCCAGCGGGAAGGGCTGTACGTCGAAGGACTTGCCGGGAAGGACGCCGAACGGCGCCTCGACACGGAGGTCGATCTCCTCCACCCGGCCGGCGCGCAGCCGGAGCGGCAGGACGTGTCCGGCGTTGACGACCTGTGCCATTCCGGTGTGCAGGTCCACCCGCAGGAGCTGGCCGGTGACGAACTGTCCCGGAGCAGAGTTCTCGGCCAGGGAGTCGTTGGCGTAGCGGGCCTGCTCAGCGAGGTCCAGGCCCTTCCGGCGCCCGTTGCGCAGACTGCCCACGAGCAGGGTGGCCAGGAGGGCCGCGGGCACCTGGTGGCCGACGGCGTCGGTGATCGACAGCTGGAGGGAATCCCGGTCGAGGGTGTAGTCGAAGGTGTCTCCGCCGACAGAGCTGGCCGGTTCCAGCCAGCCGGCGAGGGTGAACTGACCCGCCTCGCACGTGTAGGAGGCGGGAAGCAGACGGCGTTGGATCTCCGCAGCCAGCGCGAAGGGCGTGGACCGCTGGCCCCACTCGAACACGTCGGTGTGCCGGCGCGCGGCGATGATGACGTAGGCCAACGCGTGCGCGGCGCTCCCGACGTCGGCGACCTCCTTCGCCGAGGGGTGGTGGTTCAGCCGCAGCTCGATGACCCCGATGGCGTCGCCTCGGTCGGTGACCGGGACGATCATCCGGACTCCGTCGTCGAGGGCCTGGACGTCCGGCTGCTGGGTGCGCAGCACCTGCTCGTAGTCGGTGCCGGCCAACGGGATCGTCTCGGCCTGCTCCACGCCATGGCTGCGTGCTCCAGCGACCTGGCTGGCGGACGTGAGGCGGACCACGGCCCGGCCACTGAAGTCGGCGACGAGCAGGGTCACCGCCCGCGCGTCCACCATCTCGCCCAGCGCAGCCGACACGGCTTCCACGGCGTCGATCGGCGCCGCCGTCTCGACCTTCTCCAGCAGTGCGCCGACGTCGATCACGTGATCCTCCGAGCCGCGCATGGGGCAGACCCTAGGCGCACGACCGCACCGAGGACCTGGATGACGAACGACGGCGCTGCCGAGCCGCCCCGTGGGGCGGCCCGGCAGCGCCGGTGGAACGTGGGAACTCTCAGGCCGCGGCCTTGGTCTCCCAGAAGATCCGGTCGATCTCGGCGATGAGGTCGAGCAGCTTCTGGCCCTCGGCCGGGTCCATGCTGCCCTTGCCGCCGGCGGCACCGGCCTGCTTGGTCGCCTTGTTGAACAGCTCGTTCAGCTGCGGGTACTTCTCGAAGTGCGGGGGCTTGAAGTAGTCGGTCCACAGCACCCACAGGTGGTGCTTGACCAGGTCCGCCCGCTGCTCCTTGATCATGATGGCCCGGGTCCGGTAGACCGGGTCCTCGTTGCCCTGGTACTTCTCCTGGATGGCCTTCACCGACTCGGCCTCGATGCGGGCCTGGGCCGGGTCGTAGACGCCGCAGGGGAGGTCGCAGTGCGCGGTGGCCTCCACGGCGGAGAACATGCGGAACAGACGCATGGGTGTGCCTCCGGGTTCGTGGGGATGGATCTTCTGCGACCCTACCCGCGGTGATCAGCGACAACACGTCGAGCAGCAGCCCGGGAGACCTCCCCGGGCTGCCGACCCGTTGGGTGCTGGCCCGGGTCGCGGGGCCGTCGATGGCCCCGACCGTGCGGCACGGGGACCGGCTGCTGGTCCGCCGGCTGCCTCCCGGAGCGCCGGTGCGGCCCGGCACCGTCGTCCTCGCCCGCTTCCCGGCCCGGCCGGAGCTGCTGGTGGTCAAACGGGTGCGCCGGGACGTGCCCGGGGGGCACTGGGTGGAAGGCGACAACCCCCTGGTCACCGACGACTCGCGGGCGTTCGGGACGGCGGTCGTCGTCGGGCGGGTGGCGGCCCGGCTGTGGCCCCGTCCGGGGCGGCTGCCCGTGGCGCCGCCCGGCTGACCGCCCGGCTCAGCCGAGCCGCTGCAGCAGCGGGTCGACGAGCTCGTGCGCTGCGGTGTTGAGGTAGAGCAGGACGACGGTCGCCACCACGAACAGCGGGACGAGCACCGCCTTCTCCACGACCGCGCCGGTGCGCAGGTGCACCGGCGCGAGCCGGCTCCGCCGGATCAGCCAGAAGACAGGGACGGGCACCCCCTCCTTGGTCAGCCAGTCCCCGGCGATGTGGGTCAGGGTGCCGAGGACGACGGCCAGGGGGAGCCACCCGGGGGCCGGGCTGTGCGCGAGCAGCAGCCACGCACCGCCCCAGGAGAGGACGAGGTTGCCGATCACGGTGTTCTCCGCGCGACCGGGGATGACGAAGTGCAGGGCCCGCAGGGCCAGCCCGATCGCCAGGGCCAGCAGGAGCAGGCTGGACCACCGGTGCCAGGTCGCCGCCGTGGCCAGCAGCCCGAAGGCCAGCGAGCCCAGGACGGCGTCGTGGGTGCCCCAGCGGTGTCCCCGCGCGATCGTGTTGACGAGCCCGGAGGGGACGTCGGTGAGCGGGCCCCACATCCCGGAGATCGTCGAACCGCGCTGGTCCAGGTCCGGGAGCATGGCGAACCCGCCGACGGCGGACACCCAGGCGACCTGGGCGACCGTGCCGTGCACCGGCACCCAGGGGAGCGTCGCGGCACCGGCCGCCAGACCGGAGAGAGCGTGTGAGTGACCGAGCACCTACGCAGCGTCTCCCCGCGTCGCCGTCATCCCGCGGAGGCGCGCGGTGGCCCGTCAGTCCTCGTCGACGTCGTCCGTGCCGCCCCGGGCCAGCCAGGTGGCCAGCCGTTCCACCGGCACCTCGAAGTCGGGGTGCTGGTCGACGAAGGCCTGGAGCTGGTCGGCCAGCCAGGAGAGCGAGACCTCTTCCTCGCCCCGCCGGCCGGCCAGCTCCTCGATGCCGCGATCGGTGAAGTACATCGTCGTGTCCTGCCGCGCCGTGCTCAGTCGGCGAAAGCCCGGGCGACCAGCTGGCGCTGCTCGACCTCGTGCACCTTGGCCGAGCCCACGGCCGGGCTCGCCGAGGCCTTCCGGGACACCCCGCGCAGCGTGCGCCCGGCCGGCAGGTGCTCGGGCAGGTTCACGGCCATGAACTGGGCGGCGCCCATGTTCGCCGGCTCCTCCTGCACCCACACGACGTCGGTCGCGTTCGGGTAGGCCTCCAGCGCCTCGGCGATCTCCTCGGCCGGCAGCGGGTAGAGCTGCTCGACCCGCAGGATCGCGGTGTCGGCGGTCCCCTCGTTCTCCCGCTGGGCGAGCAGCTCGTAGCTGATCTTCCCGCTGCACAGCAGGACGCGGCGCACCGCGGAGCCGTCCAGGGGCTGCCCGCCCACACCCGGGTCCGGGAGCACCGGACGGAAGTGCTGCTCGGTGAAGTCGCTCACCGAGCTGACCGCGGCCTTGGCGCGCAGCAGCGACTTGGGCGTGAACACCACCAGCGGGCGGTGCACCTCCGACAGCGCCTGACGGCGCAGCAGGTGGAAGTAGTTCGCCGGCGTCGAGCAGTTGGCGACCGTCATGTTGTTCTCGGCCGACAGCTGCAGGAAGCGCTCGATCCGGCCGCTGGAGTGGTCGGGCCCCTGGCCCTCCAGCCCGTGCGGCAGCAGCATGACGACGCCGGACCGCTGGCCCCACTTGGCCTCACCGGAGCTGATGAACTCGTCGATGACCATCTGTGCGCCGTCGACGAAGTCGCCGAACTGGGCCTCCCAGAGCACGAGGGCCTTGGGGTTGGCCACCGAGTAGCCGTACTCGAAGCCGAGCGCGGCGTACTCCGACAGCAGCGAGTCGTAGACGAAGAACTTCGCCTGGTCCTCGGTGAGGTTCAGCAGCGGCGTGTGCTCCTCGGCGGTCTCCCGGTCGATGAGCACCGAGTGCCGCTGGACGAACGTGCCGCGGCGGGAGTCCTGCCCGGCCAGCCGGACCGGCACGCCCTCCATGAGTAGCGACCCGAAGGCGAGCAGCTCGCCCATCGCCCAGTCGACGCCGCCCTCGCTGGCCATCGCCGCCCGGCGCTCCAGCATCCGCTGCAGTTTGGGGTGCACGGTGAAGTCGGTCGGCAGTGAGACGTGTGCGTCGCCGATCGCCTTGAGCACCTCGGGGGTGATCGCCGTGTCGACCGTGGCCTCCTGCGGCGAGCGCGGGTCCATGACCGGCTCGGGCGTGGAGGAGTCACGGGCGTCGTGGGTCTCGGCGAAGGCCCGCTCGAGCTGCCCGCGGTAGTCCTTCAGGGCCTCCTCGGCGTCGGCCAGCGTGATGTCACCGCGGCCGACGAGCGCCTCGGTGTACAGCTTCCGGACCGAGCGCTTGCGGTCGATGATGTCGTACATCAGCGGCTGGGTCATCGACGGGTCGTCGCCCTCGTTGTGCCCGCGCCGGCGGTAGCAGACGAGGTCGACGACGACGTCCTTCTTGAACTCCTGCCGGTAGTCGACCGCCAGCTTGGCCACCCGGACGCAGGCCTCGGGGTCGTCCCCGTTCACGTGGAAGACCGGAGCGCCGATCATCCGTGCCACGTCGGTGGAGTAGAGGGTCGAACGGGACTGGGCCGGGCTGGTGGTGAAACCGACCTGGTTGTTGATGACCACGTGCACGGTGCCGCCGGTGCGGTAGCCGCGCAGCTGGGACAGGTTCAGGGTCTCCTGGACGACGCCCTGGCCGGCGAACGCCGCGTCGCCGTGCAGCAGCACCGGCAGCACGGTGAAGCCGCCCTCGCCCTTGTCGATCATGTCCTGCTTGGCCCGCACGATGCCCTCGAGCACCGGGTTGACCGTCTCCAGGTGGCTGGGGTTGCTGGCCAGCGACACCGCGACCGAACGGCCCTCGTGCTCGAAGGTGCCCTCGGCCCCGAGGTGGTACTTCACGTCGCCGGAGCCCTGCACGGTGCCCGGGTCGATGTTGCCCTCGAACTCGCCGAAGATCTTGGCGTAGCTCTTGCCGAGGACGTTGGCCAGCACGTTGAGCCGGCCGCGGTGGGCCATGCCGATCGCGACCTCCTCGATGCCGTGCGCGGAGGAGCTGACCAGCACCTCGTCCAGCAGCGGGATGACCGACTCGCCGCCCTCGAGGCTGAACCGCTTCTGGCCGACGTACTTGGTCTGCAGGAACGTCTCGAACGCCTCGGCGGCGTTGAGCCGGCCGAGCACGCGCTTCTGCTTGTCCCGGCTGGGCTGGTCGTGCTTGACCTCGATGCGCTCCTGGAGCCAGCGGCGCTCCTCGGGGTCGGTGATGTGCATGTACTCCACGCCGACGGTGCGGCAGTAGGAGTTGCGCAGCACGCCGAGGATGTCGCGCAGCAGCATCGTGCGCTCGCCGGCGAAGCCACCGACCGGGAAGGGCCGGTCGAGGTCCCACAGGGTCAGCCCGTGCTGGACGATGTCCAGGTCCGGGTGGGTGCGGACCTTGAACTCGAGCGGGTCGGTGTCGGCCATGAGGTGGCCGTTGCGCCGGTAGGCCTCGATGACCTCGATGACCCGGGCTTCCTTGTCGATCTGGCCCTCGTGGCTGATCCGCTTGTCGGGCACCCAGCGGACCGGCTCGTAGGGGATGCGCAGCGAGCGGAAGACGTCGTCGTAGAAGCCGTCCTGGCCCAGCAGCAGCTGGTGCATCCGGCGCAGGAAGTCGCCGGACTCCGCCCCCTGGATGACCCGGTGGTCGTAGGTCGAGGTCAGCGTGATGATCTTCGAGACGGCCATCTCGGCGAGCGCCTCGGGGCTCATCCCCTGGAACTCGGCCGGGTAGTCCATCGCGCCGACGCCGACGATCGTGCCCTGGTTGGTGGTCAGCCGCGGCACCGAGTGGTTGGTGCCGATGGTGCCCGGGTTGGTGAGGCTGATCGTCGTGCCGGAGAAGTCCTCCATCGTCAGCTTGCCGGCCCGGGCCCGCCGGATGATGTCCTCGTAGGCGCCCCAGAAGGCGGCGAAGTCCATCTCCTCGGCGCCCTTGATGGAGGCCACCACCAGCGAGCGGGTGCCGTCGGGCTTGGGCAGGTCGATGGCCAGGCCGAAGTTGACGTGCTCGGGCTGGACGTGCACCGGCTTGCCGTCGACCTCGGCGAACGCACTGTTCATGTTCGGGAAGTCGTCCAGCGCCCGGACCAGCGCGTAGCCGATCAGGTGGGTGAAGGAGATCTTCCCGCCCCGGGCGCGGGCCAGGTGGTTGTTGATGACGATCCGGTTGTCGACCATGAGCTTGGCCGGCACCGCCCGCACGCTGGTGGCCGTCGGCACGGTCAGCGAGGCGTTCATGTTCTTCACGACGCTCGCCGCGGCCCCGCGCAACGGGGTGCGCTTCGGGCCTCCGCCGTCCTCGTCGGCGGTGGCGCGACCGGCCCCCGGCTTCACGACCGGCTTGGCCGGTGCCGCCGGCTTCTGCTGCGAGGCGCGCTCGGCGGCCCGGGCCACCACGGTGCCCTCGGACCGGGCGTCGCTCTGGGCGGCACGGGCGGCCGGGGCGGCGGCCTTGTCGGCGCCCTTGTCCGAGGCGCCCTTGTCGGAGGCGCCCTTGTCGGAGGCGCCCTTGTCGGCGGACCCCTTGTCGGACCCGGACTCCTCGGCGGAGCTCGTGCTGGCGGGTGCCGGCTTCGGCGCGGCGGGACCCGACTGGGTCATCTGCGGTGCGACCTCTCGGCTGGGCGCGGGGGAGGCGTAGGTGGTGGCCGACGGCGCGGCCGCCGCCTCGGACACCGGGGGCTCGGCCGCCTCAGCGGGCTCGGCCGGCTCGGAGGAGCGGTCCTGCCCGTCGGCGACGGGGCTGCCGGGCCGGTAGTCGGCGAAGAAGTCGTGCCAGGCCTGGTCCACACTCCGTGGATCGGCGAGGTACTGCTGGTACATCTCCTCGACCAGCCACTCGTTGGTGCCGAAGCCCGCCACCGGGTTGGCGGAGTGGGCGGGGGACGGCTGGGATGAGCTCACGCTTGACACGGGGTCGAGTGCCTTCTTCGTCGGTGGACGTCGTTGGACCGGGTGCCGACTTTACGCCCCCGATCCGGGGGTGCAGCGCTCCTGCGTGAGATGCCGCACGTGTCCCGGGTCACTGCGGCCGTCCGGCCGGGGAGAACCGGCACCGTGCGGTCCGATCCGCCGCCGGGCGTGGCGTCATCCGCTCGCGCCGGCGGTGACCAGCATCTCGGCGAGCGAGTCGGCCACCGGCGGGTCCCCGGCGGCCTCGGCGCGCTGCCGTGCGGCCGCCACCCGGGCGATGTCCAGGGCGGAGGCGCCGTCGTGGGTGGTGGCGTCCACGTCGGCCCCGGCGTCGAGCAGCAGCCGCACCACCGCCTGGACATCGCCACCTGAGGCGGCGCCGGCGACGGCGGCGTGCAGGGGGGTGCGGCCGGTGACCGGGTCACGGACGTCGGCGTCCGCGCCCGCCGCGAGCAGCGCCTGGACGACCGCCGGCGCAGCCCCGGCGGCCGCGGCGTGCAGCGCCCGGCCGGGCGCCGCGCCGCGGTCCAGCAGCACCTGGACCGTGCCGGGTCGGCCACCGGCCGCCGCCCAGCTCAGCAGGTCGGTGTCGGTGGCCGGGTCGGTGAGCGGGACGCCGTCGTCCAGCGCCCGGGACAGCGTCTCGACCTCGCCCAGGAACGCCGCGGAGGCGGCGTCGACGGGCGCACCCGCCTCGCGGAGCACCTCCACCAGGGCCGGCGCGTGCACCAGGGCCAGGTGCAGGGGTGTGCGGCCGTCCTCGGTCCGGGCGGTCGGGTCGGCCCCGGCCTCGACCAGGGCGGCGACCATCGGGGCCTGCCCGGCGAGCACGGCCAGGTGCAGCGCGGTCCAGCCGTCCGCGCCGTCCCGCTCGAGGGTGGCCGACAACAGGTGCGGCTGCTCCTGCACGGCCGCGCGGACGGCACCGAGCTCGCCGTCGGTGACCAGTCGGCCGAGCCGCTGGACGGTCATCCGACTCGTCACGCAGCGACCTCCGTCGTCGTCGGGTCCCGGTGGGTGCGCACTCAGGCCACGTCCCGGCGGACGGCCAGCAGCGTGCCGAGCAGCGCGGCGACCAGGCCGTAGCCCAGCAGCAGGAGGGCGCCCTGCCACTGCTGGAGCAGGTCCGGGCCCTCGAAGGTCGCCGTCATCGCCTCCAGCGCGCCACCGGGCAGCCACTTGTAGGCCCCCGAGGTCGCCGGGATGCTGCGCAGCAGCGGTTCCACGACGAAGAGGTAGATCAGTGCGGCGACGATGGCGCCGACCTGGTTCTTCAGCAGCGCGCCCAGGCCCACCCCGATCACCGTGTAGATGACCAGCGCGAGACCGGCGAAGGCGAGCACCTCGAGGTTGTCGCCGCTCAGCTCCGGGGCGCCACCTCGAGCGTTGCCGTAGACCAGCACCACCGCCACGGTCACGGCGCAGACGATGACCGCGTAGGGGATCGCCACCAGGGCGTAGGCCAGCAGCTTGGCGATCACCACCCGGCCCCGCTGCGGGGTGGCGAGGAAGGTCGGCGTCGCGGTGCGGTGCCGGTACTCCTGGGTGATCCCGATGATCCCGAGGACCACCGAGATCACCGTCGCGTTCGTGGCGAGGGAGAAGGCCAGCTGGCCGTACGCGGGGGAGTCCAGCGGCGGCAACCCGCTGTCCGGGTTGCCGGCGAAGGCGGTGAACAGCGCCGCGAAGGCGCCGGACAGCACGCAGGCGCCGATCAGCAGCCCGATCCACACCCGGGTGGTGAAGAGCTTCGTCCACTCCGCGCGGACCAGTCGTGCCACGACGGTGCCCATCAGACGGCTCCCTGCTCGGCGGGGACGGCGGCGTACTGCTCCGAGCCGGCGGTGAGCCGGAAGTACACCTCTTCCAGCCCGCTGGTGCGCGACCGCAGCTCGTGCAGCTCGATCCCGCCGGCGAACGCCCGCCGGCCGATCTCGTCGGTGCTCAGCCCGGTGACCGTCAGCCCGTCGGAGGTCGCGTCGGTCGGGGCCACCGTCGTCCCGTCGGCGCGCAGCAGGTCGGCCAGCGCGGTGGTCTGCGGACTGCGCACCAGCACGCTGCCGGCGCTGCCGGAGCGCAGCTCGGCCAGCGTCCCCTGGCGGACGAGCTTGCCGGCGCCGACGATCACCACCCGGTCGGCGGTCTGCTCGACCTCGGACAGCAGGTGGCTGGAGACCAGCACGGTGCGGCCCTGGTCGTGGGCCAGGTGGCGGAGGAACCCGCGCAGCCACTGGATGCCCTCCGGGTCCAGGCCGTTGGCCGGCTCGTCGAGCACCAACACGGCCGGGTCCCCCAGCAGTGCCGTGGCCAGCCCGAGGCGCTGGCGCATGCCCAGGGAGTAGCCCCCGGCCCGGCGTCGGCCGGCGGTGCCGAGCCCGACCAGGCCGAGCACCTCGTCGGCGCGGCCGACCGGCAGGCCGGTCGCGCGGCAGTACACCCGCAGGTGGTCGCGACCGCTGCGCGCCGGGTGGAACGCCGTCTCCAGCACCGCGCCGACCTGGCGCATCGGCTCGGGCAGCCCCGGGTAGCCGACGCCGTTGAACGTGGTCGTCCCGGTGTCGGGCGTGATCAGGCCCAGTGCCATCCGCAGCGTGGTGGTCTTCCCCGCGCCGTTGGGCCCCAGGAAACCGGTCACCTGCCCGGGTTCGACGGTGAAGCTCAGGTCGTCGACCGCGCGCACCTTGCCGAACGTCTTCGTGAGGCCGTTCACCTCGACCCTGACGGGGTCGACGGCGGCCGATCTGCCGCTGCTGATCTCGTCCTCCTCGTTCCGCCGGCGGGTCCGGCGACGGGGCCATCCAAGCGCACCGGCGCCCTCCGACGCGAGGACTCCGGCGGCGGGAGGTGGCACCCGATCGGTCGTGGGTTCGGTAGGTTCCGCCCGGGTGGGCGAGCTCGCACACCGACGGATGTCCCAGCAGTGCCGTGCACGCGGCCGACGAACGCCCGCCGAGGAGGTCCGGTGACCGTCTCTCGCAGCACCAGCGGCCGGCCGGCCGCTGCACACCGCGCGGGCTGAGCGCTGCCGACGTCCGAACCGGGTCCCGCCGACGGTCCCGATCCGCGTGAGTCCCTGGAGCGGTTGCTGCTCGAGGGGCCACGCCGGTACACCCGCCGGCAGGTGGCCGAGCTGGCCGGCATGCCACCCGAGCGCACGCAGCGACTGTGGCGTGCGCTGGGCTTCGCCGACGTCCCCGAGGGCGACCCGGCGTTCACCGACGCCGACGTCACCGCCCTGGCCCGGCTGTCGGCGCTGATCGACTCGGGCTTCGTCGAGCCCGGCGCGGAGGCGTCCATCGCCCGCGCCATGGGGCAGTCGCTGTCCCGGCTGGCCGACTGGCAGACCGACATGCTGGCCACCCTGCTCGCCGCCCCCGGCGGCCCGCCGGAGGACCGCGCGGCGGTGGAGGCCGACGCCGTCCGGTCCACCGAGCGGCTGCTGCCGCTCATGCGCGAGCTGCAGGACTACGTCTGGCGGCGGCACCTGGCCGCCAACGCCGGGCGGCTGTTCCTCGCCACCCCGGGGGCCGGGGACCGGCGGGAGCTGGCGGTCGGCTTCGCCGACCTGGTCGGCTACACCTCGCGCAGCCGCGGCATGGGCGGGCGGGAGCTGGGCGCGATGGTCGAGGACTTCGAGGGGCTGGCCGCCGACGTCATCGCCCGGTTCCGCGGCCGGGTGGTGAAGACGGTCGGGGACGGCGTGCTGTTCACCTGCGCCGACCCGGTGGACGCCGTGGAGATCGCGCTGCTGCTGCCCGACGAGTGGACCGCCGCGGACCGTCCACCGCTGCGGGTGGGTGCTGCCCACGGGGCGGTGCTCACCCGGCTCGGGGACGTGTACTCCCCGGTGGTCAACCTGGCCAGCCGGCTCACCTCGCTCGCCCGGCCCTCGACCGTGCTGGTCGACGAGCAGCTGGCGCGGGAGCTGCGCGGTGTCCGGGAGTACCGGGTCCGGCCGCTGCGCCGGGTGTCGGTGCGCGGCTACGACAACCTGCGCCCCTGGCTGGTCCGCCGGCGCGGCGCGGGCGACGAGGCGCCGGGGGTGGCCGCGTTCGAGGAGCTGCTCGACGAGATCGCCGACGACGTCCTCGCGCTCCCCGAGGACGAGGATCCGCCCGGCGGCGCCGGCCCCTTCGCCGACTGACCCCGGTCCGCGCCGGGGCCGCTCACCGGGCGTCCGGCCGGCGGACGGCACCATGGGCGGGTGTCCGCCACGCTGCTCGCCCGTGGACTGGCCGCCGGTCACGGCGCCCGGGTCCTGTTCGCCGACCTCGACCTGGTCGTCGCCCCCGGCGACGTGGTCGGCCTGGTCGGGGTGAACGGCGCGGGCAAGTCCACCCTGTTGCAGACCCTGGCCGGGGTGCTGCCGGCCGAGTCGGGGGAGATCGCGCTCAGCCCGCCGTCGGCGACGGTCGGCTACCTCCCGCAGGAGACCGACCGGCGGCCGGGGGAGACCGTGCTCGACCTGCTGGCCCGGCGGACCGGGGTCGCCGCCGCCGAGCGGGTCATGGAGGAGGCCACCGAGGGGCTCACCGCGGGTGCCCCGGGCGCCGACGACCGGTACGGCGACGCGCTGGAGCGCTGGCTGGCCCTCGGCGGCGCCGACCTGGCCGAGCGCGCCGAGGCGGTGGTCGCCTCGGTGGCTCCCGGTGTGGCACTGGACGCGGCGACGGTCGGGCTCTCCGGCGGGCAGGCCGCCCGGGTGGGGCTGGCGTCGCTGCTGCTCAGCCGGTACGACGTCCTGCTGCTCGACGAGCCCACCAACGACCTCGACCTGGCCGGGCTGGAGCAGCTGGAGCGCTTCGTCGCCGGCCTGCGCACCGGCGTGGTGCTGGTCAGCCACGACCGCGAGTTCCTCGCCCGCACCGTCACCCGGGTGGTGGAGCTGGACCTGGCCCAGCAGTTGGTGCGGGTGCACGACGGCGGCTACGAGGCCTACCTGGTCGAGCGGGAGGTGGCCCGTCGGCACGCCCGCGAGGAGTTCGAGGAGTTCGCCGACACCAAGGCCTCGCTGGAGTCCCGGGCGCGGATGCAGCGCAACTGGATGGCCAAGGGCGTCCGCGACTCGATCAAGAAGTCCAAGGACGGCGACAAGCACATCAAGGCGGCCAACCGGTCCTCGTCGGAGAAGCAGGCCGCCAAGGCCAAGCAGACCGAGCGGCGGATCGAGCGACTCGAGGTGGTCGAGGAGCCGCGCAAGGAGTGGGAGTTGCGGATGGAGATCGCGGCGGCTCCGCGGGCCGGCGCCGTGGTCGCCACGCTCCGTGGCGCCGTCGTCCGACGTGGCGGGTTCACCCTCGGGCCGGTGGACCTGCAGGTCGACTGGGGTGACCGGGTGGCGATCACCGGGGCCAACGGGTCGGGGAAGAGCACCCTGCTCGCCGCGCTGCTGGGCCGGTTGCCGCTGGACGAGGGGGCGGCGGCGCTCGGCTCGGGCGTGCGACTGGGCGAGGTGGACCAGGTCCGGGGCAGCTTCCTGGGGGACGAACCTCTGGCTGCGGCGTTCGGGGCCGAGGTGCCCGACCTGCCCGATGCCGAGGTGCGCACGCTGCTGGCCAAGTTCGGGCTGCGCGCCGACCACGTGGTGCGGCCGGCCGGCACCCTGTCGCCGGGGGAGCGGACCCGCGCGGCGCTGGCGCTGCTGCAGGCCCGCGGGGTCAACGTGCTGGTGCTCGACGAGCCGACCAACCACCTGGACCTGCCGGCGATCGAGCAGCTGGAGCAGGCGCTCGCCGACTACACCGGCACGTTGCTGCTGGTCACCCACGATCGCCGGATGCTCGAGGCGGTCCGCACCACCCGGCGGTTCGCGGTGGCCGACGGCCGGGTCCAGCAGGGCTGACCGGGCCGGGAACGACGCCGCCCGCCCGGGACGAGGTGTCCTGGGCGGGCGGGGAGTCGCGGTGCGAGCTGGGCTGTGTGCCCCCGGCAGGATTCGAACCTGCGCCCCTGCCTCCGGAGGGCAGTGCTCTATCCCCTGAGCTACGGGGGCTCGTCCGCGTGTCGTGCTGTCCTGCGATCGTGCTGCGCTCTGCTCCCGCTCGGCGCCCGTGGCACGTTACCAGCCCACGGATGCGTCACCGGCAGGGGCCCCGCGGCCGCGGCGACCGGGTCAGGGTGCCGGCAGGGGCTCCCCGCCACGCGCCCGGAGCATCGCCGCCATGGTGGCCGTCTCGGCGTCCTGGGTCTCCGCTATCGACCGGGCCAGCCGCTCCACGACGTCGACGTCGGAGTGCTCCCGGCCGTACTCGGCCATGGCCAGCCCGCCCTGGTGGTGCCGGATCATCAGCTGCAGGAACATCCGGTCGAACGCCGTCCCGGACAGCGAGCGCAGCTCGGCGAGCTCCGCCTCGGTCGCCATCCCCGGCATCAGCGCCGCGCCGTCCGCCTCGTGTCCGGCCATGTCGTGTCCGGCCATCTCCCCGTCGGACATCCAGGCCATGGTCTCCCCGCCGTTGAACGGCAGGTCCCACAGCGACAGCCAGCCCTGCATCCGGCCCAGCTGGTTGGTCTGGGTGGCCGAGATGTCGAAGGCCAGCTGGCGGATCTCCGGGTCCTCGGTCTCGGTGAGCGCCAGGTTCGCCATCTCCACCGCCTGCAGGTGGTGCCGGGACATGTCCCGGGAGAACCCGGCGGCCACCGAGTCGGTGGTGGGCTGCTCGTCGCGCCCCACGCCCAGTGCCACGGCCAGCCCCCCGCCGGCCACCAGCAACCCGAGGGCGATCACCGCAACCAGGACGCCGGTCAGCCAGCCCCGCGGCCGGCCGGAGCTCGTCGCTCCACGGCCGTCCTCGTTCGCGGGATCGGTCATCGGGTCCTCTCCGGTGGTGCGGCGGGTGGCGTGACGGGCGGGAGGTGGGTCAGGGCGCCGAGGTGGTCTCCGCCGCCGGGGTCGACGTCGTCGGCGCGTCGGTGACCATGGCGTCGGCGCCCCGGCTGTTGCCGTCCTCCACCAGCGGGTCGGTGATGAAGAGCGGGTTCTCGCAGCTGGCCCCGACCTCGGGGTAGAAGTCGGCGTTGTAGGTCATGAAGTCGGCGTACTGCTGCACCCGGACGTCGTCGGCGGAGTCGACGGCGAGCTGGTGGTTCCACGACTGCAGGCTGATCGGCGTGCCCAGCCCGGCGTAGGGCGAGAGCATGAGCCCCGACGTGCCCTCGACCAGCTCCTCGAGCGTGGCGAGGTCGCCGTCGGCGATGAGGTCGGGGTCGTAGGTGATCCAGGTGGCGCCGTGCTCCATGGAGTGGACGGCGTTCTCGTGCCGGATGTCCACGTCGTAGACGGTGCCGGTGCAGTCGGCCCACTCACCGTCGTGCGGCCCACCGACCGGCGGGGTCTCGGTGTAGCTCACCGGCGTGGTGACGTGCTCCTGGCCGGCGGCGTACTCGAAGGTCTCCAGGCCGCTGATCTGGCTGGCCTCGGTGACCCGGTTCGCGTTCGACTCGTTCACCTGGACGACGGCGTAGCTGATGATCGCCGCGGCGAAGACGACCACCGCGACGGCGGCGGCGATCAGGCCCCACGGCTTCTGCTGGGTGACCACGGTGGTCGGCGGGCGCGTGCGCCCCCGGCCGCCGGAGCCCTTGCCGGGCACCCGTGACCCCCCACGGGAAGCGCCGCCGGTCGCGCGGCCGTTCTCGGGCTTGGGGTCCTTGGCCACTGCCGCTCCTCGCTCGCTGTGCGTCGTGGGCCGCGCTGTCTCGCGAGCAGCGCATGCCCTCGTCCGGCCCAGGCTGCTCCCGTCCGGCGGGTGCGAGTCTAGGTCGCGGAGCTGTGCGGTCCCTGGCCGTCGGTGGCCCGGCGGAGGTGTCGCGGCGCACAGCCCGGCGGGCAGGTCGGAACGGGGATGCCCGGCTCCGTACGATCGAACGGTGACACCCGAGCAGCTCAGCGACGTCGTCCGGTCCGCAGTCGCGGCGGCCGTGGAGCGCGGCGTGCTCTCCGTCGCCGTCCCCGACGAGGTCGTGATCGAACGGCCGAAGAACCCCGAGCACGGTGACTACGCCACCAACGTGGCGCTCCGGCTGGCCAAGGCCGCCGGGCGCCCGCCGCGTGAGGTCGCCGAGGTGCTGGCCGCCGAACTGCGCGGTGTCGAGGGCGTTTCGGCGGTCGACGTCGCCGGGCCCGGCTTCCTCAACGTCACCCTGGCCAAGGACGCGCTGGGGCAGATCGCCGTCCGGGTGGTCGCCGCGGGCGAGGCCTACGGGCGCACCGAGGTGCTGGCCGGGCAGCGGCTGAACCTGGAGTTCGTCTCGGCCAACCCGACCGGCCCGGTGCACATCGGCGGCACCCGGTGGGCCGCCGTCGGCGACGCCCTCGGCCGGTTGCTGACGGCCAGCGGCGCGCAGGTGACCCGGGAGTACTACTTCAACGACGCCGGCGCGCAGATCGACCGGTTCGCGCTCAGCCTGCTGGCGGCGGCGCACGGGCGGCCGGTGCCGGAGGACGGCTACGCCGGCGACTACATCGGTGAGATCGCCGCCCAGGTGGTGGCGGCCGAGCCCGGCGTGCTCGAGCTGCCCGAGGCGGAGCAGCAGGAGCGGTTCCGGGTGCTCGGCGTCGACCTGATGTTCGCCGAGATCAAGCGGACGCTGGCCGACTTCGGCGTCGTCTTCGACGTGTACTTCAGCGAGCGCACGCTGCACGAGACCGGTGCGCTGGAGAAGGCGGTGGCCCGGCTGCGGGAGCAGGGGCACGTCTTCGAGGCCGACGGCGCCGTCTGGCTCCGGACGACGACCTTCGGGGACGACAAGGACCGGGTGCTGGTCAAGAGCGACGGCGAGACGACCTACTTCGCCGCCGACTGCGCCTACTACCTGGACAAGCGCGAGCGCGGCTTCGACAAGGTCGTGATCATGCTCGGCGCCGACCACCACGGCTACATCGGCCGGTACAAGGCGCTGGTCGCCGCACTCGGCGACGACCCGGACGTCAACCTGGAGATCCTGATCGGCCAGCTGGTGAACCTCGTCCGCGACGGGGAGCCGCTGCGGATGAGCAAGCGGGCCGGCACGGTGGTGCTGCTGGAGGACCTGGTGGCCGCCGTCGGGGCCGACGCGGCCCGGTACGCCCTCGCCCGGGCCTCGGTCGACCAGCAGATCGACCTGGACCTGGACCTGTGGAGCCGGCAGACCAACGACAACCCGGTCTTCTACGTCCAGTACGCCCACGCCCGGATCTCCTCGCTGTTGCGCGGCGCCGCCGACCTCGGCCTGCCGCTGGGTGAGGCCGGCGACGTGGACACCGCGGCGCTGGCGCACCAGCGGGAGGGCGACCTGCTGCGGGCGCTGGGGGAGTTCCCCCGGGTGATCGCCTCGGCCGCGGAGCTGCGGGCCCCGCACCGGGTGGCCCGCTACCTGGAGGAGCTGGCCGGCACCTACCACCGGTTCTACGACTCCTGCCGGGTGCTGCCGCGCGGTGACGAGGAGGCCACCCCGGTGACCACGGCCCGGTTGTGGCTCTGCGCGGCGACCGCGACGGTGCTGCGCAACGGCCTGGCCGTCCTCGGCGTCTCCGCCCCGGAGCGGATGTGAGGGCGCACCCGGCCGGTCCGCTGCACGGCAACATCGCCCCGCCCCCGGCGGCCGGCCCGGCACCGGCGGACCTCGGCGTGCTGGACCCGCAGGTCTGGCCGCGGTCGGCCCGGCGGGTCGACGGCGAGCTGGAGCTGGGTGGCCGCCGGGTGACCGACCTGGCCCGCGCGCACGGCACGCCGCTGTTCGTGCTGGACGAGGGCGACTTCCGCGGCCGCGCCGCCGACTTCGCCGACGCCTTCACCGACGCCGACGTGCACTACGCCTCCAAGGCGTTCCTCTGCGGCCAGGTGGCCCGCTGGATCGCCGACGACGGCCTGCACCTGGACGCCTGCAGCGGCAACGAGCTCGCGGTGGCGCTGGCCGCCGGCTTCCCGGCCGAGCGGATCGCGCTGCACGGCAACAACAAGTCGCTGGTCGAGCTGCAGCTCGCGGTCGACGCCGGGATCGGCCACGTGGTGCTCGACTCCTTCGACGAGATCGACCGGCTGGTGCCGCTTGGGGAGGCCCGGGTGGCCGCCGGCGGCGCGCCGGTGTCGGTGCTGATCCGGTCGACCGTGGGCATCGAGGCGCACACCCACGAGTTCATCGCCACGGCCCACGAGGACCAGAAGTTCGGCTTCTCGCTGGCCACCGGCGACGCGCTCACGGCGGCGGTCCGGGTGATCCGGGAGCCGGGCCTGCACCTGGCCGGGCTGCACAGCCACATCGGCTCGCAGATCTTCGACACGGCCGGCTTCGAGGCCGCCGCGCACCGGGTCGTCGGCCTGCTCGGCCAGGTCCACCAGGCCACCGGTGAGGTGCTCGGCGAGCTCAACCTCGGCGGCGGGTTCGGCATCGCCTACCTCGCCGAGGACGACCCGGTCACCCCCGAGGACGTCGCGGTGAAGCTGCGGTCGGTCATCGCCGCCGAGTGCGCCGCCCTGGGTCTGCCGGTGCCCCGGCTGGCCGTCGAGCCGGGCCGGGCGATCGCCGGACCGGGCACCGTCACGCTGTACGAGATCGGCACGATCAAGCCCGTGCGGCTCGGGGCCAGTGGCGCGCCGGGCACCCCGCTGGTGCGCAACTACGTGTCCGTCGACGGCGGGATGAGCGACAACATCCGCACCGCCCTCTACGACGCCAGCTACACCTGCGTGCTGGCCAACCGCAGCTCCGACGCCCCGCCGGCGCTCTGCCGGGTGGTCGGCAAGCACTGCGAGAGCGGCGACGTGCTGGTCCGCGACCTGTGGCTGCCCTCGGACGTCCAGCCCGGTGACCTGCTGGCGGTCGCCGCCACCGGCGCCTACTGCTGGTCGATGGCGAGCAACTACAACTACCTGTTGAAGCCGCCGGTGGTCGCCGTGCGGGACGGGGTGGCGACCGAGATCGTGCGGCGTCAGACACTGTCCGACGTGTTCGCCCTCGATGCCGTCCTCGCCGACGTGCCCGCCCCCAGCCCGGCGATCGACCAGCCGGCGCCCGAGCACGCCGCAGGAGCCCAGTCGTGAGCGATTCCCTGAAGGTGGCCCTGCTGGGCTGCGGCACCGTGGGCAGCGCCGTCCTGCGGCTGCTGTCCGAGCAGGCCGATGACCTGACCGCCCGGATCGGGCGGCGGGTGGAGGTCGCCGGGGTCGCCGTCCGCCGTCCCGACCGGCACCCCGAGGTGCCCGCCGAGCTGCTGACCACCGACGCCGAGGAGCTGGTCACCCGGCCCGACGTCGACCTGGTGGTCGAGGTGATCGGCGGCATCGAGCCCGCCCGCACGCTGCTGCTGGCCGCCATCGGCGCCGGGAAGTCGGTGGTCAGCGCCAACAAGGCACTGCTGGCCGAGGACGGCGTCGCGCTGCACGCCGCCGCCGCCGAGGCCGGCGTCGACCTCTACTACGAGGCCGCGGTGGCCGGGGCGATCCCGCTGCTGCGCCCGCTGCGCGAGTCGCTGGCCGGTGACCAGCTCCGGCGGGTGGTCGGCATCGTCAACGGGACGACGAACTACATCCTGTCCCGGATGGTCGAGACCGGGGCCGGCTTCGGCGAGGCGCTGGCCGAGGCGACCGAGGCCGGGTTCGCCGAGGCCGACCCGACTGCGGACGTGGACGGCTTCGACGCCGCCGCCAAGGCCGCGATCCTGGCCTCGCTGGCGTTCCACTCCCCGGTCACCGCCGCCGACGTGTACCGCGAGGGCATCTCCGCGGTCTCTGCGACCGACGTCGCCCGGGCCGCCGAGATCGGCTGCACGGTGAAGCTGCTGGCGATCTGCGAGCGGGTCGCGGGCAGTGACGGCGCCGACGACTCCGTCGCCGTCCGGGTGCACCCGGCGATGATCCCGACCACCCACCCGCTGGCGGCGGTGGGCGGGGCGTTCAACGCCGTCTTCGTCGAGGCGGAGGCGGCCGGTGAGCTGATGTTCTACGGCCAGGGCGCCGGCGGGCAGCCGACCGCGAGCGCGGTGCTCGGCGACCTGGTCGCGGTGGCCCGCAACCGGGTGGCCGGCGTCGCCGGTCCGGGGACGACGGGGTACGCCGGTCTGACCGTGCGGCCGATGGCCGACACCCCCACCCGGTACCACGTCAGCCTCGACGTCGCCGACAAGCCCGGGGTGCTGGCGACCGTCGCGCACGAGTTCGCCGCGCAGGGCGTCAGCATCGCCACCGTCCGTCAGGACGGGCACGGCGATGCCGCCACGCTGGTGATCGTGACCCACCAGGCCCCGGACGCGGCCCTGGCCACGACCGTGGCCCGGCTGCGGGAGATGTCGGCCGTGCGGGGCGTGACCAGCGTGCTGCGGGTGGAGGGGCTGTGAGCGGAGTGTTCCGCGGAGGCGAACGGGTGATGTGGTCATGAGCGCTGGACTCCCGACGGGGCTGCGCGCTCCCGTCTCGCCGTACTGGCCGGGGCTGATCGAGGCCTACCGGCACCGGCTGCCGGTGGGCCCCGCGACCCCGGTGGTCACGCTGCAGGAGGGCGCCACCCCGCTGCTGCCGGCACCGGAGCTGTCCCGCCGCACCGGCTGCGAGGTCTGGCTGAAGGTCGAGGGCGCCAACCCCACCGGGTCGTTCAAGGACCGCGGCATGACCATGGCCATCTCCAAGGCCGTGGAGGAGGGCGCGCAGGCGGTGATCTGTGCGTCCACCGGCAACACCAGCGCGAGTGCCGCGGCCTACGCCGCCCGGGCAGGCCTGGTCTGTGCGGTGCTCGTGCCGCAGGGGAAGATCGCGACCGGCAAGCTCGCCCAGGCGCTGGTGCACGGGGCGAAGCTGCTGCAGGTCGAGGGCAACTTCGACGACTGCCTGACCCTGGCCAGCAAGCTGGCGATCGACTACCCGGTCAGCCTGGTCAACAGCGTCAACCAGTACCGCATCGAGGGCCAGAAGACGGCGTCGTTCGAGATCGTCGACGTGCTGGGCGACGCCCCGGACGTGCACTGCCTGCCGGTCGGCAACGCCGGCAACATCACCGCCTACTGGCAGGGCTACCGCGAGTACGCCGCTGACGGCCCGGCCACGCGCACCCCGAAGATGTGGGGCTTCCAGGCCGCCGGCGCCGCGCCCATCGTCACCGGCCGGGTGGTCGACCGGCCCGAGACCATCGCCACCGCCATCCGGATCGGCAACCCGGCGTCCTGGACGAAGGCGCTGGACGCCCGGGACGCCTCGGGTGGCCGGATCGACGCGGTGACCGACCGGGCGATCCTCGCCGCCTACCGGCTGCTGGCCCGCAGCGAGGCGGTCTTCGTCGAGCCCGCCTCGGCCGCGTCGGTGGCCGGTCTGCTGCAGGTGGCCGAGGCCGGTGGACTCGAGCCGGGGCAGCGGGTGGTCTGCACGGTCACCGGCAACGGCCTCAAGGACCCCGAGTGGGCGATCTCCGGTGCGCCGGCACCGGTCACCATCCCGGTCGACGCGGCCGCCGCCGCGGCGCAGCTGGGGCTCTGAGTGGAGCAGCCCGCCGCGGTCCGGATCCGCGTCCCGGCGACGAGTGCGAACCTCGGTCCGGCCTACGACTGTGCCGGGTTGGCGCTGTCCTGCTGGGACTCCATCGACATCGCCGTCACCGACGGTGGGCTGACCGTCGAGGTGGCGGGTGCCGGCGCCGGTGAGCTGCCGACCGACGAGTCGCACCTGGTGGTGCGCGCGTTCCGGGCCGCCTCCGCCGAGCTGGGGTGGACACCGGCCGGCCTGCGGTTGTCCGCGCGCAACACCATCCCGCAGGGCCGGGGGATGGGCTCCTCCGCCGCGGCGGTGACCGCCGGGGTCCTGGCGGCGTGGGCGCTGTGCCCCGACGTCGCCGAGGTCGACGCCGAGGCCGTGCTGCGGCTGTGCTCGGAGCTGGAGGGCCACCCGGACAACGTCGCCCCGTGCCTGCTCGGTGGGGCGACGCTGTCCTGGACGACGCCCTCCGGCGCACGCGCCGCGCGGCTGGCCGTCGACCCGCGGATCGCCCCGGTGCTCTTCGTCCCGGCCACCACGCTGGCCACGCACCTGGCCCGGGGGCTGCTGCCCGAGACGGTGCCGCACGCCGACGCCGCACACGCCGCCGGTCGCTCCGCACTCCTGGTGCACGCGCTCACCCGCGACCCGGCCCTGCTCCTCGAGGGCACCGAGGACCGGCTGCACCAGGCGCAACGGGCGCCGGCCATGCCCGAGAGCGCCACCCTGCTGGCCCGACTGCGTGCCGACGGGCACGCCGCCGTCGTCTCCGGCGCCGGTCCGTGCGTGCTGGCGCTGGCGGTGCTCGGTCCCGACGAGGACGCCGGTGCGCTGGATGCTGCCGTGCAGGTGAGGGCCCTGCGGGAGGCGACGCCGGCGGGCTGGGAGTGCCGGCCACTGCCCGTCGACCCCACCGGCGCGGTCGTCACCCCGCTGTCCGGTGATCACGATGCGGTATCGTCCGGGGCGCCTGGAACACACCCGTGACGGACTGTGTTGAAAGGTGTGTCGGCCTGTGTCTAGGCTGACGACGTAGCCGCCTCCGGGCGAGCCTCACGCGGGGCGTTGCAGACGGTCGACCCGTCGCCGCTGAACCCCTCGCACTCCACAGACCCGCGTCATCCCGATCGATCCGACGAGTCCAGCACTTGGCTCTCGCGTTCCGGGGCCGGGTCACCTCCTGCGCTGGTAGGCGCAGGTCACCGCAGGGAAGGACCTGTACGTGAGCGAGAGCACCGACCTCATCGACGGCGAGCGCGACGCCGCCCCGTCCGACGAGGCAGCTGCCGGCAGCGGGACGGCTCCCCGTTCGCGCCGCCGTGGCAGCGGACTGTCCGGCATGCTGCTGCCCGAACTGCAGCGCCTGGCCGGCGAACTGGGCATCCCCGGCACCGGCAAGATGCGCAAGAGCGACCTCGTCGCCGCGATCTCCGAGCGGCAGGTGGGCGCCGGCTCCGCCGCCGAACCCGCCTCCTCCGCCGGTGCGCCGGCCAGCGCCCCGAGCGTGCCCGCTCCCCGCGCCGACGAGACCAGCACCGCTCCGGCCGCGCCCCTGGAGGCCCCGGTCAGCGGCGGTGCGAACGGCGGTCCGACGACCGTCCCCAGCACCGACGCCGCTCCCACCGACGTCCCTCCCACCGACGTCCCTCCCGCCGACGCCGCTCCCGCCGACACGGCCCCCGCGGGTCGTCGCCGCCGCGGGGCCAGCCGTCCGGCCGGGGCGCCCGCCGTCGACTCCCCGGTCACCGCTCCCGCCGCCCCGGTCGCCGCAGACGACACCGCGGAGCCGGCCACGGTCGAGGCGGCCGAGCCGGCCCAGTCCGACACCCGCCCCGACGGTGACCGGCCGCAGCGCAGCCGCAACCGGGACCGCGCCGAGCGCGCGCCCCGGGAAGCCGGCGAGCGCGAGGAGCGGGGCAACCGGGACTCCGGCAACCGCGACTCCGCCACCCGCGACGCCGCCACCCGCGACTCCGCCGCCCGCGAGGAGCGGGGGAGCCGCGACTCCGGCGAGCGCGAGGACCGCAACCGCGACTCCGGCACCCGCGAGGAGCGGAGCAGCCGTGAGGACCGCAACCGGGACTCCGCCGGCCGGGACGAGCGGGGCAGCCGCGAGGGTGCCGACCGTGACGGGGAGCAGCGCGGCGGACGCAACCGCAACGACGGCGAGTCCGGTCGTCCCGGTCGCAACAACCGGGACGCCAACCGCAGCGACGGCCCCGGCAACCGCAGCGACGGCCCCGGCAACCGCAGCGACGGCCCCGGCAACCGCAGCGACGGCCCCGGCAACCGGAACGACGGCCCCGGCAACCGCGGCGACGCGGGCGCCAACCGCAACGACGGCCGCAACGACACCCGGAACGACGAGGACGACGACGACTTCGAGGGCGGCCGCGGTCGCCGTGGTCGTCGGTACCGCGACCGCAACCGGCGCGGCGGCAGCGCCGGTGGGCGCGAGCGCTTCGACCAGGGCGAGCCCACCGTCAGCGAGGACGACGTCCTCCTCCCGGTGGCGGGCATCCTGGACGTGCTGGACAGCTACGCGTTCGTCCGCACGTCGGGGTACCTGACCGGCCCGAACGACGTCTACGTCTCGCTGTCCCAGGTCCGTCGCTACGGCCTGCGCCGCGGCGACGCCATCACCGGCGCCGTCCGTCAGCCCCGTGAGGGCGAGAAGAAGGACAAGTACAACGCGCTGGTGCGGCTGGACTCGGTCAACGGCCTGGACCCGGAGCAGGCGCGCAACCGCCCCGAGTTCACCAAGCTGACCCCGCTCTACCCGCAGGACCGCCTGCGGCTGGAGACCGAGTCGCACCTGATGACGACCCGGCTCATCGACCTCGTCATGCCGATCGGCAAGGGCCAGCGGGCGCTGATCGTCAGCCCGCCGAAGGCCGGCAAGACGATGGTGCTGCAGTCGATCGCCAACGCGATCACGACCAACAACCCCGAGGTCCACCTCATGGTGGTGCTGGTCGACGAGCGGCCCGAAGAGGTCACCGACATGCAGCGCTCGGTGAAGGGCGAGGTCATCGCCTCGACCTTCGACCGGCCGCCGGCCGACCACACCACGGTCGCCGAGCTGTCGATCGAGCGGGCCAAGCGCCTGGTCGAGATGGGCCACGACGTCGTCGTCCTGCTGGACTCGATCACCCGGCTGGGTCGGGCCTACAACCTGGCGGCCCCCGCCAGCGGGCGCATCCTCTCCGGTGGCGTCGACTCCACGGCGCTCTACCCGCCCAAGCGCTTCCTCGGTGCGGCCCGCAACATCGAGAACGGCGGCTCGCTGACGATCATCGCCTCGGCGCTGGTCGAGACCGGCTCCACGATGGACACGGTCATCTTCGAGGAGTTCAAGGGCACCGGGAACGCCGAGATCAAGCTGGACCGGCGGCTGGCCGACAAGCGGGTCTTCCCGGCGGTCGACGTGAACGCCTCGGGCACCCGCAAGGAGGAGATCCTCCTCTCGCCCGACGAGCTGGCGATCATCATCAAGCTGCGCCGGGTGCTGTCGGCCCTGGAGCCCCAGCAGGCCCTGGAGCTGCTGCTCGACCGGATGCGCAAGACGCGCAACAACATCGAGTTCCTGATGCAGGTCCAGAAGACGACGCTGGGCGTGAACGAGAAGGACTGACGAAGGCCCCCTGCGCCCCGTCGCGAGCCAGCTCGCGACGGGGTCCGGCAGGGGGGCCGTACACTGGGCGATCGAGCCTCCGCCGTCAGGGGTCGCCCAGTTCCCCGACGGTGTCATGACCAGCAGACAGACCAGCAGACCACGAGACCAGAGAGAGGGTGTACCGGCATGAAGGCCGACATCCACCCGCAGTACCACGTCACCGAGGTGACCTGTGGTTGCGGTAACACGTTCACCACCCGCAGCACCTCGCCGTCCGGTCAGCTGACCGTCGAGGTCTGCTCGGCGTGCCACCCCTTCTACACCGGCAAGCAGAAGATCCTGGACACCGGTGGCCGCGTCGCCCGCTTCGAGAAGCGGTTCGGCAAGCGCACTGCCGGCACCCCCGCTGACAAGTAGCACCCCCGACGGCGCCCGCGCCGCCCTGCACCAGGGCGGCGCGGGCGCCGTCGTCATGTCCGCACCACCTGCCCGCGGCCTGTCGGGACCGAAGACCAGAGGAGTGCCCGTGAGCAGCAGCACCGGAGCCGGCAGCGACCGGCTCGCCGGCCTGCTCGCCGAGCACCGCGAGCTCGAGGCCGAGCTCGCCGACCCGGCGGTGCACGGCGATGCCGCCCGGGCCCGCCGGCTGGGGCGGCGGTACGCCCAGCTCGCCCCGGTCGTGGAGACCGCGCGCCTGCTCGACGCCGCGACGGACGACCTCGCCGCCGCCCGCGAGCTCGCCGGGGAGGACGCCTCCTTCGCCGCGGAGGCCGACGAGCTGACGGGGCGCGTCGGGGAGCTGACCGGCCGGCTCACCGAGCTGCTGCTGCCCAAGGACCCCGACGACGACAAGGACGTCATCCTCGAGATCAAGGCCGGGGAGGGCGGGGCGGAGTCGGCGCTGTTCGCCGGTGACCTGCTGCGGATGTACCTGCGCTACGCCGAGCGGCGCGGCTGGGCGACCGAGGTCCTGGACGCCGTCCCGGCGGAGCTGGGCGGGTACAAGGACGTCGCCGTGGCGATCAAGTCACGCACCGACGAGGGCATCTTCGCCCGGCTGAAGTTCGAGGCCGGGGTGCACCGCGTCCAGCGGGTCCCGGTCACCGAGTCCCAGGGCCGGATCCACACCTCGGCGGCCGGGGTGCTCGTGCTCCCCGAGGCCGAGGAGGTCGACGTCAGCGTCGACCCGAACGAGCTGCGGATCGACGTCTTCCGCTCCTCCGGGCCCGGCGGGCAGAGCGTCAACACCACCGACTCCGCGGTGCGGATCACGCACCTGCCCTCCGGGATCGTGGTGAGCTCGCAGAACGAGAAGAGCCAGCTGCAGAACCGTGAGTCCGCCCTGCGGGTGCTGCGTTCCCGGCTGCTCGCCGCCGCGCGGGAGGAGGCCGCCGCCACCGCGTCGGACCAGCGGCGCAGCCAGGTGCGGACGGTCGACCGCAGCGAGCGGGTGCGCACCTACAACTTCGCGGAGAACCGCATCGCCGACCACCGGGTCGGCTTCAAGGCGCACAACCTCGACCAGGTGCTGGACGGCGACCTCGACCCGGTCCTGGACGCGCTGACCGCGGCCGCGACCGCCGAGCTGCTGGCGGTCGGCTCCTGAGCGCCACCCCGTCGGCCGGCCGGGCGCTGCTCGGCGACGCCGTCCGGCGGCTCGCCGCGGCCGGCGTGGAGTCGCCCCGGGTGGACGCGGAGCTGCTGCTGGCCGCCGTCCTCGGGGTCACGCGCACGGCGCTGCTGACCCTCGGCGAGGTCCCCGGCGAGCAGGCAGCCCGGTACGCCGCCCTGGTCGAGGAGCGCGCCGCCCGGGTCCCGCTGCAGCACCTCACCGGGACCGCACCCTTCCGGCACCTCGAGCTGTCGGTCGGTCCCGGGGTCTTCGTGCCCCGCCCGGAGACCGAGCTCCTCGCCGGCTGGGTGCTGACCAGGATCGCCGGGCTGGCCGCGCCCACCGTCGTCGACCTGGGAGCGGGCTCCGGTGCGATCGCGCTCTCGGTGGCCAACGAGCACCCCGGCGCCCGGGTCGTGGCCGTCGAGCGGGACGCCGCGGCGATCGAGTGGACCCGGCACAACGCCGCGGCCCGCGCCGCTGCCGGTGACACCCCCGTCGAGGTGCTGGCCGGCGACATGACCGACCCGGCGCTGCTGTCCGAGCTGGACGGCGCCGTGGACGTCGTCGTCTCCAACCCGCCCTACGTGCCCGACGGTGCCCGGTTGCCCCGGGAGGTCACCGAGCACGACCCGCCGCTGGCGCTGTGGGGCGGGCCGGACGGGCTCGACGTCGTCCGCGGGATGCTGGGCACCGCCGCCCGCCTGCTGCGCCGCGGCGGCTGGCTGGGCATCGAGCACGCCGATCAGCAGGGGAGTGCGCTGCCGGCGCTGGTCCGGGCCCACGGCCGGTGGGCCGACGTCGCCGACCACCGTGACCTCGCCGACCGGCCGCGCTACACGACCGCCCGGTCGTCCGCGCGGGGGCAGTGACAGACTCCCGAGCCGTGGCCGACGTCTTCGACTGCAGTGACCCCGACCAGCGCGAGGCAGGGCTGACCGCTGCCGCCATGGCGCTGTCCCGTGGTGAGCTCGTCCTGCTCCCGACCGACACCGTCTACGGGGTGGCCGCCGACGCCTTCACCCCGGGCGCCGTCACCCGGCTGCTGGCGGCCAAGAACCGGGGCCGCAACATGCCCGTCCCGGTGCTGGTGGGGGAGGCGTCCACGCTGGCCGGGCTGGTCGTCACCGTGCCCCAGGTCGCCCACGAGCTGGCCGCGGCCTTCTGGCCCGGGGGCCTGACCCTGGTGGTGGAGCACGCACCGTCGCTGGCGTGGGACCTCGGGGACGCCGAGGGGACGGTCGCCGTCCGGCTGCCGGACGACGACGTCACCCGGGACCTGCTGCGCCGCACCGGCCCGCTGGCGGTCTCCAGCGCCAACCGCTCCGGCCGCCCGGCCGGCACGACCGCGGCGGAGGCGGCCTACCAGCTGGGCGAGCACGCGGCGGTGGTCCTGGACGGGGGACCGCGCACCGGATCGGCGCCCAGCACGATCGTCGACTGCACGGCCCCCACCCCCCGGGTGCTGCGCCTGGGGGTCATCGGGCTGGAGCAGCTGCGCGAGGTCGTCCCCGACATCACCGACTGACCGGCGCCCTCCGGGGCCGCACCGCGTCCGACGGCCGTCCCGGGCGACTCACCGCACGAGGATCGGCGGCCGGCCGCGGTGCGATGCGGAGCATCGCCAGGCCACAGCGATACCGTGGTGCGACAGCCGCGCGCCCCTCATCGACGAGTGCACGCGGGCACCCGCACCGAGCAGCAGGAGTGCACCCGCGATGAGCACCCCGGCCACCACCCCCTACTGGGGCCCGGACTTCGACGCCCTGGCCGACTTCGACCCGGAGATCTCCGGCGTCGTCCTCGACGAGCTCGACCGGCTGCGGGGCGGCCTGCAGCTGATCGCCAGCGAGAACTTCACCAGCCCCGCCGTCCTGGCCGCGCTGGGGAGCACGCTGTCGAACAAGTACGCCGAGGGCTACCCGGGGCGTCGGTACTACGGCGGCTGCGAGGTCGTCGACCGGGCCGAGGAGATCGGCATCGCCCGGGGCAAGGAGCTGTTCGGCGCAGAGCACGTCAACCTGCAGCCGCACTCCGGTGCCAGCGCGAACCTGGCGGCCTACGGCGCCTTCCTGCAGCCCGGCGACACGCTGCTGGGCATGGCGCTGCCGCACGGCGGGCACCTCACCCACGGCACCAAGGTCTCCTTCTCCGGCAAGTGGTTCAATGCCGTCCAGTACGGGGTCGACGCTGGTACCGAGCACATCGACTACGACCAGGTCCGTGACCTCGCCCGCGAGCACCGGCCCAAGCTGATCGTGGCCGGCGGCTCGGCGATCCCGCGGCTGATCGACTTCGCCGCCTTCCGGGAGATCGCCGACGAGGTCGGCGCGGTCTTCATGGTCGACGCGGCCCACTTCATCGGCCTGGTGGCCGGCAAGGCGATCCCCTCGCCGGTGCCCTACGCCGACGTCGTCACCTTCACCACACACAAGGTGCTGCGTGGCCCTCGTGGCGGGGCCATCGTCTGCAAGGCCGAGCACGCCAAGGCCATCGACAAGTCGGCCTTCCCGATGATGCAGGGCGGCCCGCTCATGCACGCCATCGCGGCCAAGGCGGTGAACCTCAAGGAGTGCCTGCAGCCCGAGTACCAGGCCTACGCCCGCCAGGTGATCACCAACGCCCAGGCGCTCACCGAGGGCCTGGCCGCCGAGGGCCTGCGGCCGGTCGCCGGTGGCACCGACACCCACCTGGCGCTGCTGGACCTGCGCGAGGTCACCGACACCGCCGGCGAGCCGGTCACCGGCAAGGTCGCCGAGGCCCGCTGCGACGCGGCCGGCATCGTGCTGAACAAGAACGCCATCCCCTTCGACCCGCAGCCGGCCTCGGTCGCCTCCGGGGTCCGGGTCGGCAGCCCCTCGGTCACCACCCAGGGCATGGTGGAGGACGACATGAAGTCGATCGCCTCGCTCATCGGCACCGCGATCCGGGACGCCGACGGCTCCCGGACGACCGAAGTCGCGGCCGGGGTGCGCGAGCTGGTCGGCGCCCACCCTGCCTACCCCGAGCCCACGCGCGTCGGCTGAGCCGTGCGCGAGTACGCCGTCGTCCTCCTCGCCGCGGCGCTGGTCACCTTCCTGGCCACGCCGGTGGTGCGGGTGGCGGCGGTCCGGTTCCGGGTGATGGCGGCGGTCCGTGACCGCGACGTGCACGTCATCCCGACCCCGCGGGGCGGGGGAGTGGCGATGTACCTGGGCGTCGCGGCCGGCGTCCTGGTCGCCTCGCAGCTGCCGTCGCTGCAGCGCAGCTTCGAGTTCAGCACCCAGACGATCGCCGTCCTGGTGGCCGGCGGGCTGATCTGCGCGCTGGGGGTGCTCGACGACCGGTTCGGCCTGGACGCGCTCACCAAGCTGACCGGTCAGATCGCCGCGGCCGGGGTCATGGTGCTGCTCGGCGTGCAGCTGGCCTACGTGTTCCTGCCGGTCGCCGACATCGGCACCCTCTCCCTGGGCCCGGACGTCGGGGTGCCGGCGACGATCCTGCTGACCGTCCTGACGGTCAACGCGCTGAACTTCATCGACGGGCTGGACGGGCTGGCGGCCGGGGTCTCGGCGATCGCCGCCCTGGCCTTCTTCGCCTACAGCTACCACCTGGGGCTGGTCGGCTTCGACGACGTCGCCAGCGCACCGGCGCTGATCACCGCCGTGCTGGCGGGAGCCTGTCTGGGCTTCCTGCCGCACAACTTCAGCCCGGCCCGGATCTTCATGGGCGACTCCGGCTCGATGCTGGTCGGGCTGATGCTGTCGGCCGCAGCAGTCTCGGCCACCGGGCAGACCGACTCCCAGACCCTCGGCTCGGCGGCCAGCCTGCTGCCCCTGACCCTGCCGCTGCTCGTGCCGATCGCGGTGCTCTTCATCCCGTTCATCGACCTGCTGATGGCCGTGGTGCGTCGCACCCGGCGGGGCCGGTCGCCGTTCAGCCCGGACAAGATGCACCTGCACCACCGGCTGCTGTCGATCGGCCACTCGCACCGCCGGGCGGTGCTGATCATGTACTTCTGGGCCGCGCTGCTCAGCTTCGGCGCCGTCGCCCTGTCCATCACCGGCGGCACCGTCGAGGTCCTGGTCATCGTGGGTGCGCTGCTGGTGGTGGGCGTGGTCGTGGTGCTGAGCCCACGCGCCCGCCGGGCGGCGATCGCGGCCCGTGAGGCCGAGCTCGCGGCGATGAAGGAGCGCAGCCGCGCCGCGCACCCCGCCAGCCGTGCCGTCCGGGACGGCGCCGGGGCGACGCGCCCCCCGACCCCTGTGGCGCCGTCCACCCCGGCCGGGGTGCGCCGATGAGCGGCGCCCGGGCGACCGGGGACGCACCCTGGGACCTGTCCTTCCTCCGGATCGGGCTGCTGGTCACCGCGGTGGTGACCGCGGTGGCTGCCCTCGCCGTCGGGATGGCCCTGAGCTGGCCAGATGCGCTGACCGTCGTCATCGGTGCGACCGTCGTGACGGCGTTCTTCTGCATCTCCGGACTGGTCGTCGCGTGGGCCGGCAAGGTGGACGACACCTGGACGATGCCGGCCGCGCTGGGCACGTTCGGGCTCAAGGCGCTGGTGCTCTTCCCGCTGCTGACCGGCCTGCCGGCCGACGGGTGGCCGGACCGGCAGGTGCTGGCCTGGACGGTGGTCGCCGGCGCGCTGCTGTGGAGCGGTGTGCAGCTGCGCTGGGTCTGGACCCGCCAGTTGTTCTACGTGCCACCGCCGACCCCACCGGGGGAGCAGCAGCATTCCCCGGAAAACCCGGCACCACCCGGCTGATAGTGTCCGAACCGATGGCCGAGGACACTCCCGAACCTGGGAACGCTCGACCACGACCTGCACGCGCAGCTCGTCAGCCCAGTGGGGCCGACATGGGCTGGGCGGTCACCGGGACGCTCCTGTCCGGGATGGCGGTGTGGGGCGGGGTCGGGTGGCTGATCGACCAGTGGCTGGACACGCGAGTGTTCTTCCCGGTCGGGATCATCCTCGGCGTGGCAGTGGCCATCTACGTGGTGGTCAAGACATACGGCGAACCCGACCCGGCCCCCGGGCGGGACGCCGGACACCCCCCGGGCGGACGACGGAGCCGGCCCAGGACGCAGAAGGGACAACGGTGACCTCCAGCGCCCACGCGCTCGGCGACGTGCTCGCTGTGGAGAGCGACCCCGGCGGCGGCTTCACGCCCCCGGGCATCGGTGAGTTCTACCCCGAGGTTCTGACCAGCTTCTCCGTGCTGGGTGTCGGCTTCGAGATCACCCGGATCACGATCATCGCCTGGGTGGCCACGCTGGCCATGATCGCCTTCCTGGTGGCCACGGTCCGCAAGCCGGAGATCGTCCCCGGCAAGATGCAGTTCATCGGCGAGACCGGCTACTCGTTCATCCGCGACGGGATCGCCCGGGACGTCGTCGGCCCCAAGGGCCTTCCGTTCGCCCCGTTCCTCGCCTCGCTGTTCTTCTTCATCCTGGCGAACAACCTGATGGCGATCATCCCCTTCGCCCAGATCTCGCCGATGTCGAAGTTCGCCTTTCCGCTGGTGCTGGCGCTCATCTGCTGGGTCGTCTACATCGTGGTCGGCATCAAGAACCAGGGGCTGTGGCCCTACTTCCGGGACATCATGTTCCTGCCCGGCGTGCCGAAGCCGATGTACCTGCTGATCACGCCGCTGGAACTGCTGCAGAACTTCATCGTGCGGCCGTTCACGCTGGCGATCCGGCTCTTCGCGAACATGTTCGCCGGCCACATGCTGCTGGTGACGTTCGCCCTCGGGGCCACCTACCTGCTGTCGGTCGGCAACTTCTCGGCCGTGTTCGGGCCGATCTCCGCGCTGATGGCGATCGTGATGACCTTCTTCGAGCTGCTGGTCATCTTCCTGCAGGCCTACGTCTTCACGATGCTGATGGGCACCTACCTCAACGGCTCCGTCGAAGCGGCCCACTGATCCGCACCACGGTGGCCCGCACGCCGGGCCGCTCCCATGAACTGCACCACCCGCAGGACCCCGCCAGCCGCCCGGTGACCGCCGGGCGACGACACAGGAGGAACACCCCGCAATGATCGAGGTACTCGCAGAGCTCGAGGGCAGCATCGGTTCGGTCGGCTACGGCATCGCCACGATCGGCCCCGGCATCGGTGTGGGCCTCGTCTGGGCCGCCTACATCCAGGCCACCGCACGTCAGCCCGAGTCGGCCGGCCTGACCCGTACCTACGCCTTCCTGGGCTTCGCCCTGGCCGAGGCGCTGGCACTGATCGGCTTCGTCGCCCCCCTCGTCTACGGCACCTGATCCGCACTCGTCGGACGAGTTCGGTCACTGACACCCAGACGAGGACGTTGAGAGCATGAGCATCCTGGCTGCGGAGAGCGCGAACCCGCTCCTCCCGCCCTTCGGCGAGATCATCGTCGGCCTGATCGCCTTCGCGGTCCTGCTGTTCGTGGTGGTCAAGTTCGTCGCGCCACGGTTCGAGCAGGTCTTCCAGGCCCGGCGCGCTGCGATCGAGGGCGGGATCGAGCGGGCCGAGGCCATGCAGGCCGAGGCCAAGGCGGCGCTGGAGCAGTACCGGGCCCAGCTCGCTGAAGCCCGCAACGAGGCCGCCCAGATCCGGGACTCCGCCCGGGCCGAGGGGCAGCAGATCATCGAGCAGCTGCGCGCCCAGGCCCAGGAGGAGTCGGCCCGGATCGTGGCCCGTGGCGAGGAGCAGCTCGCTGCTTCCCGTCAGCAGGTCGTGGCCGAGCTGCGTGGCCAGATCGGCAGCCTCGCCGTCGAGCTGGCCGGCCGGGTGGTCGGCGAGTCCCTGGCCGACGACGCCCGCCGCAGCGGGACCGTCGACCGGTTCCTCGACGAGCTGGACCAGATGGCCGCGAGCAACCCCGCCGGGAACGGCGCGGTGCAGCCGGCGGATGGCGCCAACACCGGCAGCTCGGTGTACGTCCCCGAGGGCAAGCGCTGATGCACGCCTCCAGCCGGGCCGCGATGGAGGAGTCGCGGGCGAGCCTCCAGGAGAAGTCCCAGGGGGCTCGCAGCCGCAACCACGGTGACGTCCTGCTCACCCTGGCCGACGAGCTCTTCGCGGTGGCGAACCTGCTGGACAGCCAGCCGTCGCTGCGACGCGCGCTGTCGGACGCCTCCGTGCGGCCCGACGACCGCGCCGGCCTGGCTCGGCGGCTGCTCTCCGGCCAGCTCGGCGCCGACACGATGTCGGTCGTCGAGACGGTCGCCCGGCAGCGCTGGTCCCGCCCGCGGGACCTCGTGGAGGCCACCGAGACCCTCGGCACCGAGGCGGCGCTGGACGCCGCCGACGCGCGTGGCGAGCTGGAGGGGGTCGAGGACGAGCTGTTCCGCTTCGGCCGCATCGTGGCCGGCGACGCCGACCTCGCCCGCATCCTGGGTGACCGGTCCGCGCCGCGGGAGGGCAAGACCGCCCTCCTCGACCGGCTGCTCTCCGGTCGGGTCAGTCCGGTGACCGAGCGGCTGGTGCGGAACGCACTGACCAGCTCGCACGTGCACAACCCGGAAAACGAGGTCGAGCGGCTCTCCACGATGGCCGCCCGGCGCCGGGGGCGCTCGGTCGCCCACGTGACCTCGGCCGTCCCGTTGACCGCCGTGCAGGAGCAGCGGCTCATCGACGTGCTCGGCCGGCTCTATGGGCGGACGATGGGCCTGCAGGTCCAAGTCGACCCCGACGTGCTCGGTGGCCTGGTCGTCCGGGTGGACGACGAGGTCATCAACGGCAGCATCGCTGCGCGACTCGAGGCCAGCGGCCGGCGGCTCGCCGGCTGAACCAGCTCGACCGGCACCGCCGCACCGCACCACC
>NZ_JAAKGN010000220.1:0-5999 GCF_011039295.1 Modestobacter sp. KNN46-3
TCCTCGGCAACGTCCGGGCGATGCGGGCGGCACTCGACCTGGCCGGCGACCTGAGCCCGAGCACGATCCTGGCGATGCATGCCGCCCTGCTCGACGAGGTCGAACCCACCATCGCCGGACGGTGGCGCACCGACCAGGTCTGGATCGGCGGGGACTCCTACGGGCCACACGGTGCAGCGTTCATCCCGCCGGTCGCCGACGACGTACCGGCGCTGATCGACGACCTGGTCACCTTCGCGCGGCGAGAGGACGTCCCGGTGCTGGTGCTCGCGGCAGTCAGCCACGCCCAGTTCGAGACCATCCACCCCTTCCCCGACGGCAACGGCCGCACCGGCCGCGCGCTGATCCACGCGCTGCTGCGCCGATACGAGCTCACCCGCGCCGTCACGGTCCCAGTTTCTGCTGGGCTGCTCAGTGAGGTCGACGGCTACTTCGCTGCGCTCACCGCCTACCGCGAAGGCGACATCAACCCGATCGTGTCGGCGCTGGCCGACGGCGCCCTGACCGCCGTGGTCAACGCCCGGCAACTGGTCGCCGACCTGCACCAGGTGCGCGCCCGCTGGGACGACGTCGTCCTCGCCCGCCGCGACGCGACCGCCTGGCGGGTGGCGGACCTCCTCGTGCGCCAGCCCGTGCTCGACGCCGCCACCATCGCCCGCGAGGTCGGCGTCTCCCCCGGCAACGCCCTGCGCGCCCTCGAGCCGCTCGTGGCCGCCGGCGTGGTCACCGAGTTCACCGGCCGGGCCCGCAACCGGCTCTGGCAGGCGACCGAGGTGCTCACCGCGGTCGACGCCTTCGCCGCCCGCGCCGGACGCCGCCGAGCCGGCTGACGAGCGTCAAGCGCGGTCAGACGCCGAGGTGCGCCAGGGCCTGCAGCAGCAGGTGGCTCTGCCCGTTCGCCAGCTCGGCCAGCACCGCCGGCTCCCGGGCCTCCTGCGGGGTGAACCAGGTCAGCTCCAGCGCGTCCTGCTGCGGTGCACAGTCGCCCTCGACCGGGACGACGTAGGCCAGCGACACCGCGTGCTGCCGCGGGTCGTGGAACGGCGTCACCCCCGGCGTCGGGAAGTACTCGGCGATGGTGAACGGCTGCGGCGCGGGCGGCACCCGGGGCAGCGCGAGCGGGCCGAGGTCCTTCTCCAGGTGCCGGAGCAGCGCCGACCGCACCCGCTCGTGGTACAGCACCCGGCCCGACACCAACGCCCGCTTGACCAGCCCGTCGCTGCCGGCCCGCAGCAGCAGACCGACCGAGGTCACCACGCCCTGGTCGTCGACCCGCACCGGCACCGCGTCGATGTAGAGGATGGGCAGCCGCTCGCGCGCGGCGTCCATCTCCTCACCGGAGAGCCAGCCAGCGTCGTTCCTCGTCGTCGCCTCGGTCATGGGTCACTGTCTAATCGATGCGGGTCTGGTGGCGGTGCGGCGGGCTCCCGTGGCGCGTCGCACGGTCACGGCCGGGGCTCGGACTGCCGAGAACCGATTGCATGAGCACCCGAACCGACGACGCGCTCAACAGCTGGCTCGCCGACCTGACCGGCGGAGAGACCTCGATGCGTCGGCTCCGCAAGCGGCTCGCCGCTGAGGGCACGCTGACCACCGAGCCGTGCCCCACCTGCCAGCACCCGGCCACCGCGGACGCCCCGCACGCTGCCCACGAGGTCGCCGAGCCCGTCGCCTGAAGGGCCAGGCCCGTCAGGCGGTCGGCGACCAGCCCAGCGCCGGGCCGAGGTGCCCGGCCAGGTCGGTGAGGATCTGCACGTAGTCGTCGTGCTCGAAGCTGAACGGCAGCGCGAAGACCACCTCGGTCACCTCGCGGAAACCGGCGTGGGCGTACAGCTGCTCGGCGATCTGCTCCGACGTCCCGACCAGGTCGGGGGCGAACATCAGCCGGGCCGGGCCCTGCGGGGTCGCCGTCCGCGGCAACCGGGCCTCGACGTAGGCGGCGTACTTCTCCCGCTGCTCCGGGGTCGCGGAGTCGGTCGGGATGACCACCAGCCCCTGCGACGCCCGCCCGGCCGGGTTGGCTGCCTTGAAGGCCTGTAGCTGGGCGGCCTGCTCGGTGGCGAAGTCCTCGGACGACTCTGCCTTCACCACCGACGAGCTCAGGAAGTGCAGCCCGTTCTCCCCGGCCCAGACCGCCGACCTCAGCGATGCGCCGCCGTACCAGAGCCGCGAGCGCAGGCCCGGTGAGTGCGGCTGCACCCGGTCCGACCACTCCTCCACCACACCCTCTCGGCCGGCGAAGGACGACGCGGGCGCGCCCTCGACGAAGCGCAGCAGCCGGGCCACCCGCTCGTAGGTGAAGTCCTCCACGTCGGCGGTGTCGGGGTACAGCGCGGCCCGGACGTCGTCCCAGTGCATCGGTGGGCCGACGGAGAACCCGGGGTTGAGCCGGCCGCCGCTCAGCACGTCGACCGTCGCGAGGTCCTCGGCCAGCCGCAGCGGGTTCTCCCACGCCAGCGGGATCACCGCCGTCCCCAGCTCGATCCGGGACGTGCGCTGGGTGGCCGCCGCCAGCACCGCGATCGGGGAGGAGATGCCGTACTGCAGGTGCCGGTTGCGGAGCCAGGCGCTGTCGAAGCCCCGCTCCTCCCCCAGCTCGATCACCCGCAGCGTCGACTCGTGCCCGCCCCGCGGATCGGCCTCGTCGAACAGGCCGATGGTCAGGAAACCCAGCTTCTCCAGCGGCACCCCGGGCGACGGCATGGCGCGATCAGACCAGACCGGGCTCAGGCATCGGTCGCCGGCAGTGCGGTGGCGACCGGCGGGATGCCGGGCCGGACCGCCAGCCCCGGGACGACGGCGGTCAGCCCGTTCTGCAGCCGCCGCATGCCGACCATCATCCGGGTCTTCACCGTGCCCAGCGGAGCGCCGGTGCGCTGGGCGATCTCCCGCTGCGTGTAGCCACCCCAGTACGCCAGCACCAGCGCCTCCCGCTGCACCGCGGGCAGCTCCGCCAGGGCCGTGCGCACCCGCGTGTCGGCCATCCGGCCGGCGACCAGCTCGGCCACGTCGAGCGGGGACTCCTCCCGGAACCGCTCCGCCACCGCGTCCAGCCGACGCTGCTGCGAGGTCTCGTGCCGGACGGCGTCCACCGCCTTGTGGTGCACCAGCGCCAGGAACCAGGAACGGAACGAGCCGCGGGCCCCGTCGTAGGCGGCCGGGTCGCGCCAGTAGGCGACGAAGGCCTCCTGGACGACGTCCTCGGCGAGCCGGTCGTCGACGAGGATGCGCCGGGCCAGCGCCAGCGCCGGGGCGGTGTGCTGGTCCAGCAGGTCGGTGATGGAGGCCGGGGCGGTGCGGTCGGGCGCGGGAACGACGCTGTTCGTCACCCTTGATGGATGGTGCACAACTCGATCGCCCAAACGGTTCTTCACCTGGAGGAGTGAGCGCGGTCACCCGCCCGGGGAACGCAGACCGCCGACCCGGGCGGACCCGGATCGGCGGTCAGGTGGAGCAGGAGAGGGATCAGCGGTCCTCGGTCACCGGCTGCAGCAGCTCGGCGGCCGGCCGGGGCGCGGGCACCGCCGTCGTCCCGAACAGGCTCACGCCCGACGGTGCGGCCATCATCGCCTCGAGCTCGCCGGTGTCCAGCGTCGGCTCGATCGGCTCCAGGGTCGGCTCGAAGACCTCCGGCTCGGCGCCGCCGCGGCCGGGTGTGATCCGTCGTAGCAGACCGCGCAGCGAACGGGCCTCCTTGCGGCGGGCCTTGCGCTCGGCTGCCCGGGCGGCCTCCTCGCGGGCGGCGAGGTCGCGGTCCAGGATCTCCCGCGCGATCCGGTCGGTCTCGGCCGCCACGATCAGGTCGGCCCGGGCCTGCTGCGCCCGCTGCCGGCCGTCGCGCCGAATCTCCTCTGCCTCGACCTCCTCGTCGTCGCGCACCTTCACCAGCCGGTCGTAGGCCGTCGGCAGGGCGAAGTTCAGCAGCGTCTTCATCAGCACCGGGAGGATCTCCACGCTGAGGAAGAGCAGGAAGAGCATCACGTGGGCCACGTGCGCCATCGGCCGCTCCTCCGACAGCCGGTCGATCGCCTCGAGCCGGGCCAGGATGCCGTCGCTCTGGCTGTTCTCCGCGTCGAACGCGGCCTGCTCGGCCAGTCGCGCGTCGGTCAGCCGGCTCAGCTCGGCCTGGTCGGTCACCAGCGCGGCCTTGGCCAGCGCCACGCTGCGGGCCGCGGCACCGACGGCGTCCTTCTCGGCCGTGGTGCGCGTCTGCAGCAGCGCCGCCTCGGCGGCGTCCAGCTCGGCCTTCGCCGTCTCCCGCACCGCCGCCTGCTGACCAGCCGCCGCCGCCGCGGCGAAGTACGCCGCGCCCTGACCCTCGTCGCCGGACCCACAGGTGCCGTCGAGCTCGCACTGCGCCTTGGCCTGCAGCTCGTCGTACCGGCCCGACGCCGCGTCGTAGACGGCCTTCTTGCTGTCCCGCTCGGCCTGCGCCGCCGCCACCCGCGGGTCGGTGTTCGGGTCGGTCGCGCCGCCGCTGGCGACCACGGCCTGGTCGTCGGCGATCGACTGGGTCAGCACCGGGATCTGCGCGTACCGGGCGTCGGCGTCCAGCTCGTCGGTGAACTTCTCGGCCGCCTCCGCCTGCAGCGTCACGATCGTGGCGTCGACCTCCTTGCTGAACACCTGCAGCGTCAGCGGCGTGGAGATGACCGTGCCGAGGACGACGGCCAGCGCCAGCCGCGGCACCGCCAGCCCCACGTTGCGCCACCAGGACGAGTCGTGGCCCATCCCGACCAGCAGCATCCGGTCCAGGTTGAGGATCACCAGCCCCCAGCCCAGACCGATCAGGACGGCGATCCACCACCAGGCGCCCAGCGCCATGTGCACGGCGAACGCCATCGACAGCGCGGCCAGCGCACCGGTGCTGACCAGCACGCCACCGAGGGCGACGTACTTGGACCGGGCGCCGGGGGCGACCCGCAGCAGATCGAGCCGGGCGCCGGCCAGCACGGCCAACCGATCGCCGACAGAACGGGGGCGGGACCTCATCCGTGGATTCCTCTCGCAGAACGACCAAGGGAGGTATCGGTCGCCCACGACCGAGCCGGTACCGGTCAGCGACTGTGAGACATCTCCGACCGCCGGGACACCACGTAACGGCACCGTCACGTCTCGGACACGGCTGCCGCACACGCGGAGGGTGAGGTCTCCCTCGAGAACGCACAGCGCGCTCTTCGTCCGCCCGCCGTCCGCGTACGGCGGCCGGCCAATGTCGGCCTCGAAGGAGACCCATGAGCCCCCAGCTCGTCCGGCGCGCGATCGCCGGCACCGTCGCAGCCACCACCGTCCTGGCGCTGGCTGCCTGTTCGTCCGACTCCGCCGAGGCCAGCGGCAGCGACGACGGGGGCACCCAGACCGTCACGATCGGGACCCTGCGCGGCCAGCCGCACTTCTACGCCCCGTTCCTCTACGACGAGTACGCCCCCGAGGGGGTCGAGTTCGAGGTCGTCGTCCTGGACACCGCGCCCTCGCTGACCGACGCCGTCATCTCCGGCGCCGTCGACTTCGCGATCACCGGTGTCGTGGCGACGGTCGCCTCGGTCGCGCAGGACCGCGACATCACCCTGGTCGCCTCCGCGGCCGACGGCGGCTTCGGCTTCATCGGGGGCGAGGGCATCGAGACCGTCGCCGACCTGACCGGCAAGACGGTCGGCTACATCCAGGGCAGCGCCCCGGAGATCGCGATGCGGCTGATCCTGGAGGAGAACGGCATCGACCCGAGCAGCCTGGAGCTGATCGCCGTCCCGCCGCCGGAGATGGCCTCGGCTCTGGGCAGCGGCTCGATCGATGCCTTCTTCGGCACCGAGATCGCCGTCTCGCTCGCCACCGCCGCCGGCGCGAACGAGCTCACCGACCCCTACGCCACCCCGATCGGGCGGGTGAACCTCGGCCTCACCACCACCGGTGCGCTGATCGCCGAGGACCCGGAACTGGTGCAGCAGGTCGTCGACACCCACGCGGAGACCACCGAGTACATGGCCGACAACGTCGACGAG
>NZ_JAAKGN010000221.1:0-5940 GCF_011039295.1 Modestobacter sp. KNN46-3
GGACGGTGGCGAACGGGGCGATCTCGCCGCCGAGCTCGGCGTCGAACCGGGCGATCTCCCGAGAGGCCTCGTCGGCCAGCGCCGAGGTGGCCGCGTCGAGGCTAGGGATCGCGGTGCCGATCAGCGGGACCACGGCTGCCCGATAGGGACCCGAGTGGCGCAGTCGAACCGACCGGGGGACGACGTCGGACGGCAGGCGCGGGTGCCAGGGCACCTCGTGGTCGGACAACGTCGGCCACGGCGATCCGGCTGAGAACACAGATCCACCTTATTCTCAGATCCGGACTCAAATGAGAACAACAGCCCGGGTGTCACTCAGATCGGGTGTGCCGGGCGGCGGTGTCTGCGCTGCTGTGTCCCCGGTCAGCGTTCGCGGACGAGCAGCGGCTGGGAGACCTGGCCGATCTCGCCGGCGGCGTCGGACAGCGTGCCCAGGCACAGCCCGATGCCGTCGGCGGCGATCGTGCTGCGGGCGGACAGGTGCACCCACTCGCCGTCCGGCTCGCGGGTCAGGTGGGTGGTCATGCCCGGCGGGATGGACAGCCAGCTGCTGATCGGCAGCTCGGCGGAGAGGCCGTTGGCGGCGTCGGCGGCGACGAGCGTGCGGTCCAGCGGGGTGAGCTCCTGGCCGGCGATCAGCGGGACCAGGACCCGGGTCCAGACGTCGGCCGGGCCGGTCTCGTCCGGTGAGCCGGCGGTGTAGCGCCAGTCGAGGGCCTGGCCGAAGCCCCAGTCGGGGAGGTGCGGGAGGAACGAGCTGGACACCTCCGGGACGGCGGGCGGCGGGGTCAGCTCGGTGACCACCGGCGGCGTCGGCCCGGTGGCGATCGACCACACCCGGGCGACGGCGACGGTGCGGCCCTCGACGGTCATCGCGGCCTCGGTGAGGTCGATCCGCCGGCCGGGGCGGACGGGGGACACCTCGACGGTCAGCTCCCGGCGGGGGATGGCGCCGAAGAAGTCGACGCTGACCCGCGCCGCGCGCACGTGCTCACCCGCGGCCGCGGTCGCCAGGTGCGCCAGCAGCGCGGACGGCGGCCCGCCGTGCTGGGCGCTGGTCTCCCAGGGGCTCTCGGTGGCCCGGGTGGGGGAGAAGCAGTTGTCACCGAGCGGCAGGTAGAAGGCCTCGAGGTCCATGGCCCGGAGTCTGGCCGAGGGTGTCGCACGGAGCGCGGGACGATCCTGCTGGACCTCCACGGTGGAACGGAGGGGTGATGGTCACCGCGGAGACGGTGGGTGGACGGCGGCTGTTGCCGGAGTGTCGCCGGGTGATTACTGATATGACAACAGCCGTCCTGATAGCCCGTCCGTATCAACAGCGCCCGTTGTCGGTATTGGACGCCCCGACGTGCTCCGACCACCCTTCAGGGATGTCCTTCCCCCGGAGCTCCCGCGGCGCCGGCCGAGTGTCGGAGGTCAGGTGGCCGCTCTGACCCGGGCGTCGGCAGATGTCCGCCCGCGGCGGTGGACGTCGGCGCTCGCGTCGTGCCTGGCCGCGGTCGCCGTGGCGATCAGCTGCCTGCTGCTGGATGCAACGCCGGCCCTGGCCGCCGGCGAGGTGGTCCAGGGCCGCCTCGTCGACGCTGCGAACCAGCCCGTCCCGGACGTGGAGGTCACGCTCAGCCAGGGCGGCGACGAGGTCGCCTCCGTGACCAGCGGCGCGGACGGGCGCTGGGAGATCCCGGTGCCGGCTCCCGGGACCTACGAGGTGGGCCTCGACGAGGAGTCGCTGCCGGCCGGGATCAGCCTCCGGGAGGGTGCCGAGGCCAGCCGGGAGGTGACGGTCGACCCGGGCAGTCTGCGCAACGTCCTGTTCCCACTGGGCCAGGTGGAGACCTCGGGATCCGGCCTCGGCGCCGCACTGGCCCAGGCGACGCTGGACGGCCTGCTGCTGGGTGCGCTCATCGGGATCACCGCGATCGGCCTCTCGCTCATCTTCGGCACGACCGGTTTGATCAACTTTGCGCACGGCGAGCTGGTCACCGTGGGGGCGGTGGTCGCGTTCGGGTTGAACGCCGCCGGGCTGCACATCGCGCTGGCCGCCCTGGTGGCCATCCCGGTCGTCGCCGCGCTCGCCGGCGGCAGCGAGCTGGTGCTGTGGCGCCCGATGCGGCGCAGGCGGGCAAGCCAGGTCTCGATGTTCATCGCGACGATCGGGCTCGCCCTGCTGCTGCGTCAGGTCGTCCTGGTCGTCTACGGGGGCAACCCGCGCTCTTATGAGCAGTACGGGCTGCAGCAGGTCTGGCAGTGGGGTCCGCTGAGCATCACCCCTCGGGACGCATCGATCCTGGGCATCGCGCTGCTGGTGCTGGTGCTGATCGGGCTGACGCTCACCCGTAGCCGGCTGGGCACGGCCGTCCGGTCGGTCTCGGACAACCGCGCGCTCGCGGGGTGCTCGGGGATCAACGTGGACCGTGTGGTGTTCCAGGTGTGGCTCGCCGGGGGTGGGCTGGCCGCGCTCGGCGGTGTGCTCTACGGGCTCAGTCAGGCGGTGACCTGGAACATGGGCTTCAACCTGCTGCTGCTGATGTTCGCCGGGGTCATCCTCGGCGGGCTCGGAACCGCCTTCGGAGCCGTGGTGGGGAGCCTCGTCGTCGGCCTGCTCGCCCAGCTGAGCACCGTCTTCTTCGACAGCGAGCTGCAGACCGTGTGGGCGCTGCTGCTGCTGATCCTGGTCCTGCTCGTGCGGCCCCAGGGGCTGCTCGGCCTGCGCGAGAGGGTGGGCTGATGGATCTGATCGCCGTGCTGGCGGACGCCGTGCGGGCGGCCGTCGGACCTCAAGCGGCGGTCTTCGCGCTGGCCGCCGTGGGGCTCAACCTGCAGTTCGGCTACGCCGGCCTGATGAACTTCGGCCGGGCCGGGTTCATGCTCGTCGGCGGCTACGGCATGACCGTGAGCGTCACCCGCTACGGCGCCCCGCTGTGGCTGGGCGTGCTGATCGGGCTGCTCATGGGGTTCTTGCTGGCCCTGCTGCTGGGGGTCCCCACCCTGCGGTTGCGCGGTGATTACCTCGCCATCGCAACGATCGCCACCGCGGAGATCCTGCGCCTGCTCTTCAGGTCGGAAGCCGCGGCCCCGCTCACCTACGGGGTTTTCGGCGTCCAGCAGTTCGCCTCCGGCTTCTACGACCTCAACCCCTTCGGCGGGGGCAGCTACGGGATCGGCCGGTTCTCCCTCTCCGGCGGGCAGCTGTGGATCGCCCTGGTCGGCTGGCTGCTGGTGGCCGCGGCGGTCGCTCTCACGGCGCTGCTGGTGAGCAGCCCCTGGGGCCGGGTCATCCGAGCGATCCGCAACGACGAGGAGGTGGTCCGGGCGTTGGGCAAGAACACCTACGCCTACAAGCTCCAGGCGCTCGTGCTGGGCGGGCTCATGGCCTCCGTCGCGGGGATGGTGCTGGCCCTGGCGTCCCAGGCCGTCACCCCGGACACCTACACCGCCGACCTGTCGTTCTACGCGTTCGCCGTCCTCCTGCTCGGCGGCGTCGGGCGCGTGCTGGGCCCGGTCGTCGGCGCCGTCTTGTTCTGGCTGCTGCTCGCGGCGAGCGACTCGCTGCTCCGGCAGGCCATCACCAGCGGCGTCATCAGCGACGAGCTGCTCTCCACCTCCGACGTCGGGCCGATCCGGCTGGCCCTCGTCGGCATCGCGCTCATCCTGTTCATGTACTTCCGCGCGGGCGGGCTGTTGTCCCGGCGGACGCCGAAGGCCGCAGCAACGGCGAAGGCGGAGGTGGCGGCATGACGAGCAGTCCGAGCGGTCACGAGACGACCCAGCCGATCCTCAGCGCCCAGGGAGTGCAGCGCCGCTTCGGTGGCCTCACCGCCGTCGACGTCGACGACTTCGTCGTGCGCGGCGGGACGATCACGGCCCTCATCGGACCCAACGGGGCCGGGAAGTCGACCTTCTTCAACGTCCTCACCGGGTTCGACCGGGCCGACGCCGGCGCCTGGCAGCTGGAGGGACGCGAGGTCACCGGGCTGCCGGCCTACCGGCTCGCCCGGCAGGGCATGGTGCGTACGTTCCAGCTCACCCGCAGCCTGGCGGACCTCACGCTGGAGGAGAACGTCCTGCTCGCGGCCCCGGGGCAGCGCGGTGAAGGCATCGGGGGAGCCCTCTTCGGCCGGCGGAGCTGGCGGCGTCAGGAGGCGGACAACACCGAACGGGCGCAGGAGCTGCTCGCCCGGTTCGGGCTCGAGCAGATGGCCGGCCAGCCTGCCGGTGTGCTCTCGGGTGGTCAGCGCAAGCTGCTGGAGATGGCCCGGGCCCTGATGAGCGAGCCGCGGTTGCTCCTCCTCGACGAGCCCATGGCCGGCGTCAACCCGCGGCTGGTCGAGACGCTGCTCGACCACATCCGGCAGGTCCGCGCGGAGGGGACGACGATCCTCTTCGTCGAGCACGACATGGACGTCGTCGCCGACATCAGTGACGACGTGGTGTGCATGGCCTTCGGGAAGGTGCTGGCCACCGGGACCCCGGCCGAGGTCATGCGGGATCCCGAGGTCATCGACGCCTACCTGGGATCGGACGAGGCCGGCGACGACGATTCCGCGCGCCTTGCGGGGAAGGGTCGGCAGCCATGAGCACCGGAGCCCACCGGGCGACGAGCAGCGGTCCTGGGGCGGAGCCGCCCGCGGACACCGTCCTCGCGGTCAGCGGCGTCACCGCCGGCTACACACCCGGCGTCCCGATCCTGCAGGACGTGTCCCTGCACGTCGGCGGCCGTGAGCTCGTGGGCATCTTCGGCCCCAACGGCGCCGGCAAGTCGACGCTGCTCAAGGCCGTCTTCGGGCTCGTCTCGGTGAGTGCGGGCACCGTGCGCTTCGACGGGACCGACATCACCGGCGCGCCGTCCCACGAGCTGGTGGGCCGGGGAGTGGGTTTCGTGCCGCAGCTGGACAACGTCTTCCCCCGGCTGACCGTGCGGGACAACCTGCGCATGGGCTCCTTCCTGCGGCCGAAGGAGTTCGCCGGCCGCTGGGAGGCGCTCGCCGAGCTCTTTCCCCGCCTGGTCGAACGGATGCAGGCGCGGGCCGGCTCGCTCTCGGGTGGTGAGCGGCAGATGTTGGCCATGGCACGGGCGCTGATGCCGGAGCCGCGGCTGCTCTGCCTGGACGAGCCGTCGGCGGGGCTCTCCCCGCGGGCGCAGGCGGAGGTGTTCGCCCTGATCTCCCGGATCAACGAGACGGGCACCGCGGTGCTGATCGTCGAGCAGAACGCGCGGCGCTGCCTGGCCATCTGCGACCGGGGCTACATCCTCGACCAAGGGCACAACGCGGTCACCGGAACGGGGCGCGAGCTGCTCGACGACCCCGCCGTGGTGGAGCTCTACCTGGGCAGACTGGGTGCGGCGACGCGAGCGGACGCTAGCCGGCCGGAAACTGACGAGGGGCGCCCGCCGTCCGACGAGCCTGGACGGTGACGATCTCCAGCACACGTTCGAGGGCGGGGAACGAACGGCCCGGGTCCCAGGCCAGCGCCAGGGGCAGGCGCGGCGTCGGCGCAGCGATCCGCTCGTAACGCACGCCCGTCAGGTCGAGACGGCGGACCGCCTGCGGAACGAGGGACACCCCCATGCCCGAGGCCACCAGGCCGACCATCGTGTGCACGTGCTCGGCGTTGAACACGATGTTCGGCGAGAAGCCCGCCTGGCCGCAGGCCTGCACCACCACTTGCCAGAAGCCCTCCCCGTGCTCCCGGGTGAAGAGCACGAACGGCTCCTCCGCCAGGTCGGCGAGGACGACCGGCTGCCCCACCGGGAGGGGATGGTCCGCCGGCAGTGCGGCGACGAGCTCCTCCTCCTCGATCACCTGCACTGCGAGCGACGGCGTGGAGGCCGACGGCCTGAGCACTCCCAGGTCCAGCGTGTCCTCGATGAGCCCGGCCAGCTGCGGGCCGGACTCCAGCTCGACGGCGGACAGCGTGATCTGGGGCGCCTGCTGTCGC
>NZ_JAAKGN010000222.1:0-5920 GCF_011039295.1 Modestobacter sp. KNN46-3
ACGCCGCCACCGGTGCCGGTGGACCGGAAGGAGCCCGGCAGGCCGAGCAGGTCGGCGAACCAGTCCATGACGTGCTGCTCGAGCTCGGTCGCGGCCGGGCTGGTCACCCAGGACATGCCCTGCACGCCGAGGCCGGCGGAGAGCAGGTCGCCGAGCACGGAGGGACCGGAGGTGTTGGCCGGGAAGTAGCCGAAGAAGCCGGGGTGCTGCCAGTGCGTCACCCCGGGCAGCACGACGCGTTCCAGGTCGGCCAGCACGGCGGAGACCGGCTCGCCCTGCTCGGGCGCGCTCGCCGGCAGCATGGCCCGGACGTCGCCGGGGGAGACCCGCGACCGGACCGGGTGCGCGGCGATGCCCGCCCAGTAGTCGGCGATCCAGTCGACGACCTCGTGGCCGTGCTGGCGGAACTCCTCGGGGGTCATGTGGCCGGTCACGGGGCCACCGTATTGGCCGGTGACGCCCGTTGTGGCGGTGGGTCGTCAGGCGCACGTCGCTGCTGGCCTCTCGGTGCCCCCGGTGCGACTCGAACGCACACTGCGCGGGTTTTGAATCCGCTCCCTCTGCCGATTGGGGTACGGGGGCCAGCACAACCGGGTGACCAGCAGCGTATCGGGCGAGGTGTGGCCCGCTGCGGCCGATAGGATCACCGGGTGACCAACGCACCGACCCGGGTCCTCATCGCTGAGGACGAGGCCCTCATCCGCCTCGACCTCAAGGAGATGCTGGAAGAGGAGGGCTACGTCGTCGTCGCTGAAGTCGGCGACGGCCAGGCTGCCGTCGAGCAGGCGCAGCTGCTGCGCCCCGACCTCGTCGTCCTCGACGTCCAGATGCCCGTCCTCGACGGCCTGGCCGCGGCCGAGCAGATCGCCGCTGCGCGCATCGCGCCGGTGATCGTGCTGACCGCGTTCAGCCAGCGGGAGCTCGTCGAGCGCGCCCGCGACGCCGGTGCGATGGCCTACCTGGTCAAGCCGTTCTCCAAGAACGACCTGGTGCCCGCGATCGAGGTGGCGGTGGGCCGCTTCCAGGAGATGCACGCGCTGGACGCCGAGGTGAGTGACCTCAAGGAGCGGCTGGAGGCCCGCAAGGTCGTCGAGCAGGCGAAGGGGCGGCTCATGTCCGAGCGCGGCATGACCGAGGCCGAGGCGTTCCGCTGGATCCAGCGGACGGCGATGAACGAGCGCACCTCGATGAAGGCCCTGGCCCAGGTGATCCTGGAGGCCGACTCCCAGCCGACCGGGGACAGCAGCCCGACCTCTCCCGCCGGCTCCTGACCGGCGGCGCCGGGGCACCCCGTCCCCGGCGCGTTGCGGCGGTGTGTCGCGCCCGCCGAGCGCGTGGCGGTTGCGCAACGTGCAGGTCACGACCTCATCACGGTGCAGTCGAGGGTGGTCCGGCGCGTCCGACCGGCAGTTAGGTTCTCCGCACTGATCGGCTCCCCGACAGGCGATGAGGCCTGTCGAGGAGCGTGGAGAACACACCTCACTGGGAGTTCCTTGATGCGCACAGGCACGTTTGCCCGCGCGACCGCCCTCTCCGGTGCTGCCCTGCTCGCGCTGACCGCCTGTGGCGGCAGCGACGAGGGCGGCGGCACCACCGATGACGGCGCGAGCGGCGAGAAGCAGGTCAACGTCTACGGCACCGACGGCAACATGGGCAACGCCCTCGGTGAGGACTTCTCCGACGAGGGTGCGCTCGCCGGGATGCGCGGCACGACGCCGCTGACCGAGCTGTCCGGCGACTTCACGGACCGGCTGCTGGCGGTCGACCCGGACCTGCAGGACTACAACTACGCCGGTGAGACCTATGACGCCGTCATCCTGACCGCGCTCGCGGCCCAGGCCGCCGGCAGCAGCGACGCCACGGTGTTCGCGCCCTACCTCAACGGGCTCACCTTCGGTGGCGAGGCCTGCGACAGCTTCTCCGCCTGCGTGGAGATCATCAACGCCGGCGGCAACGTCGACTACGACGGCGTCAGCGGCCCGCTGAGCTTCGCCGAGGCAGGGGAGCCGGCCCAGGCCAGCTTCGGGATCCTGCAGTTCGGCGACGACAACGCCCTCGACGACGCGGCGACCGACTTCGTCATCGCCGGCGACGAGGCCAACGCCGCCACCGACGAGGGCCCGGCCTACGCGCCGGCGGGCGCCACGGGTGACCCGCTGGTGATCGGCACGCTGCTGCCGCTGACCGGGAACCTGGCCTTCCTCGGCCCGCCCGAGGTCGCCGGCGCCCAGCTGGCGATCAACGAGGTCAACGAGGCCGGTGGCGTGCTCGGCCAGCCGGTGCAGCTCGTCGAGGGTGATTCCGGTGACGCCTCGACCGACACCGCGACGCAGACCGTCGACCGGCTGCTGCAGTCCAACGTCGACGCCATCGTCGGTGCCGCTTCGTCCGGGGTGAGCCTCACGGTCATCGACACCATCACCGGTGCCGGTGTCCTGCAGATCTCGCCGGCGAACACCTCCGACCAGTTCACCGAGTACGACGACAACGGGCTGTACTTCCGCACCGCGCCCCCGGACACGCTGCAGGCCCGCGCGCTGGCCGACCTGATCGCCGAGGACGGCAACAACACGGTCGGCATCCTGGCGATCAACGATCCGTACGGCACCGGTCTCGCCGAGAACACCCGCGACAACCTGATCGCCGGCGGTCTGTCCGAGGACAGCATCGAGTACGTCACCTACGACCCGCAGGCGGCGAACTTCGACTCCGAGGTCCAGCAGATGGTCGACTTCAACCCCGACGCCGTCGTCGTCATCGGGTTCGAGGAGTCCTCGCGGATCATCCAGGGCCTCAACGCCCAGGGCATTGGGCCCCAGCGCTGAGCTGAGGCACGCGGCGCTGTGTTCGTGCAGCGCTGATCGGCTCCACCGTTCCAGGCTGCGGCCCGGCACCCTCGAGGTGCCGGGCCGCAGTGCTGTGTGCGGGCGGGCAGCGCGCCTCAGCCGACGAGGAGGGCAGCCACTCCGACAGCTGTGGTCGCCAGGCCCACTCGCGCGGAGTCCACGCGGAGGAGCCGACGGTGGACGGCGGCGTCCCAGCCGGCGTCCAGGCGGCGGTGCAGCGGGACGGCGCCGACGGCGGTCACCAGCAGGACGAGGGCGACGAGCGCAGCCGCGGCGAGGGCCAGGCCCAGGGGCGTGCCGTCCGGGCGGTCGACGACCAGCCAGCCGCTGGTCACCACCTGTGCGGCGAAGAGGGGGCCGACCACCCTGCTGACCCGGCGCTGGTGCGCGCGCTCGTAGCCCGGGAAGTCAGCCGCGGGCACCCGGTCGAACTGCGGGTAGACCAGCACCCGCACGGTCCACTGGAAGCCGGCGTACGCGCTGACCGCGATCAGGTGGGCGACGAGGAGCACCCGGTGAGTCTGCCCGGACCGGCTGCGCCGGGGACGACGACGGCCGGCCTCCCAGGGGAGACCGGCCGTCGTCGTGGTGTCACCGTCGCCGTGGTGTCACCGTCGTCGTGGCGTCACTGGGCCTTGGCGAGGGTCCCCAGGTAGAGCTCGATGACCTTCGGGTCGTTCATCAGCGACTTGCCGGTGTCGGTGTAGGCGTTGCGGCCTTGGTCGAGCACGTAGCCGCGGTGGCAGATCTGCAGGCAGCGGCGGGCGTTCTGCTCGACCATGATGATCGACACCCCGGTGGCGTTGATCCGCCGGCAGCGGATGAACACCTCGTCCTGCAGGACCGGGGAGAGGCCCGCGGACGGCTCGTCCAGCAGCAGCACGGAGGGGTCCATCATGAGCGCGCGGCCCATCGCCACCATCTGCCGTTCGCCACCGGAGAGGGCGCCGGCCTTCCCCTTCCGACGGTCACCGAGGAGCGGGAACAGCTCGGCGACGTAGTCGAAGCGCTCCTTGAACGTCTTGGGACGCAGGTAGACGCCCATCTGCATGTTCTCCTCGATGGTGAGCGAGGGGAACACGTTGTTGTTCTGCGGGACGTAGCCGACGCCGAGGGAGACCAGCCGGTGGGCCGGGGCGGACGTGATCTCCTCCCCGCGCAGCGTCACCGCGCCGGACCGGACCGGGATCAGTCCGAACAGCGCCTTGAGCAGCGTGGACTTGCCGGCGCCGTTCGGGCCGATGATGCCGACCAGCTCGCCGTCGGAGAGGTAGAAGTCGCAGCCGTTGAGGATGTTGACCCCGGGGACGTAGCCGGCCACCAGGTTGTCGGCGCGCACCAGCGCGCCCTCGGCGAGGCGCTGGTGCTCCTCCCGGGTGGCCGCCTTCTCCGCGGGGGACATGGCCACCGCGGTGTCCGGGCCCGGGTCGTCGGCGACCGGCCGGTCCTGCTCGGACTCCGGCACCGAGAACCTGCGGTCCTCCGGCGGACCTGGTGTGTCCACGCCTGTCATCGTCGTGCCCTCCTCTTGCGGCCCTGCTCGGAGCTGATGACGTCCTCGCGCCGGGCGCGTTCGGCCGCCTGGTCCTCGGCGAGGAAGCGGTCCTCCTCCTCCTCGGTCAGGGGGGCGTCGTGGTGCGCGCCGAGGTAGGCGTCGACGACGGCCTTGTTCTGGCTGATGGAGTCCGGTGCGCCCTCGGCGATGACCTTGCCGGCGGCCATGACGACGACCCAGTCGCTGATGTCCCGGACGACGTCCATGTCGTGCTCGACGAAGATGACCGTCATGCCCTCCTCGCGGAGGTCCTTGACGTGGCCCAGCAGGCTCTGGGTCAGGGCCGGGTTCACCCCGGCCATCGGCTCGTCGAGCATCACCACCTGCGGCTCGCTCATCAGCGCGCGGGCCATCTCCAGCAGCTTGCGCTGACCGCCGGACAGGCTGCCGGCGAAGTCGTCCTTCTTGGCGTCGAGCTTGAACCGCCGGAGCAGGTCCATCGCGCGCTCGGTGTTGGCCTTCTCCTGCGCCTTCCAGGTGCCGGGGACGAGGGCGCGCAGGAAGCTCTCCCCGCTCTGCCCCTGGGCGCCGAGCAGCATGTTCTGCAGCACGGTGAGCCGGGACAGCGCCTTGGTCAGCTGGAACGTGCGGACGACACCGAGCCGGGCGACCTGGTGCGGGCTGAGCTTGCCCAGGTCGCGGCCGTTGAACGACCAGGTGCCGGTGTTGGGCTGGTCGAACCCGGTGAGCAGGTTGAACAGCGTCGTCTTGCCGGCGCCGTTGGGCCCGATGAGCCCGGTGATCCCGCCGCGCTGGACCTCCAGGTGGTCGACCGACACCGCGGTCAGGCCGCCGAACGTGCGGGTGACGTGGTCGACGACGATCGCCGGGTCGGGCTTGGCGACGCCGACCTCCCAGGGGACGTCCCGGAGGGCTGCCTGGGCCAACCGCTGGGGTGCGGCGCGGGTGGCGCCGGCGGCCGGACCCGTGCCGGGGGCCCCGTCGGACCGTGCGGCGTGCGCGCCGTGGGGAGCGGGGTCAGCGGGCATCGAGCATCACCTCTCGTCGGTCACCGAAGATGCCCTGGGGCCGGAACACCAGCAACAGCATGAGCCCGATCCCGACCAGCACGTAGCGCAGCTGCGCGACGTCGGTGGAGGAAAGCAGCTCGGCGGGGATGACCCCGTTGGCGATCAGGGAGCGCAGCCCGGTGTCGGCGAACTGCAGGATGAACAGCAGCAGCATGGACCCGATGACGGGTCCGAGCACGCGTGCGGCGCCACCGAGGATCAGCGCCGCGTAGGCCAGGAACGTGTTGGCGTTCTGGTACTGGTCGGGGATGGCCGAACCGGTGCCGACGGCGTAGACCATGCCACCGAAGGCGCCGAAGATCCCGCCGAGCACGAGCGCCTGCATCTTGTAGGCGTAGACGTTCTTGCCCAGCGAGCGGACGGCGTCCTCGTCCTCCCGGATGGCCTTCACCACCCGGCCCCACGGTGAGCGCATGAGCGCCCAGACCAGCAGCGAGCACAGCGCCACCAGGATCCACCCGACGGTGACGACCCAGAGCTCGCCGCCG
>NZ_JAAKGN010000223.1:0-5877 GCF_011039295.1 Modestobacter sp. KNN46-3
CGAGCGGGCGAAGGCCTTCTCCGCCAAGGTGCGGGACGTCTCGGAGTTCCTCGCCGACCTCGGCAGCGTCGCCCCGCGGCACCCGCTGGAGGTCACCGTGGCCTACCACGACGCCTGCCACCTGGGGCACGCGCAGGGCATCCGGAGTCAGCCGCGCAGCCTGCTGCGGGAGATCCCCGGCCTGCAGGTGAAGGAGATCGCGGAGGCCGAGGTCTGCTGCGGCTCGGCCGGGATCTGGAACGTGCTGAACCCCGAACCCGCCCGCGAGCTGGGCGACCGAAAGGCCCGCAACATCGCCGGCACGGGGGCCCAGCTGCTGGTGACCGCGAACCCCGGGTGCCTGATGCAGGTCTCGTCCTCGCTGGAGCGGCAGGGCACCCGGATCGGCCTGGCCCACACCATCGAGGTCATCGACGCCTCGATCCGGGGTCTCCCGGTCAGCACCCTCGGCCCGCAGCACTGACGAACGGCCCGCCCCGGTTGGGGCGGGCCGTTCGGCGTTCAGTCGGTCTGGCCGGTGACCTCGGCCTCGTGCGCCTCGCCGAGCCGGTTCAGCCGGCCCAGCAGCAGGGCGAGGGTCGCGACGTCGGAGGTCTCCCAGTCGGCGAGGTCGGCCTCCCAGCGCGCCCGACGGGCATCGCGCAGCCGGCTGAGCCGCCGGTGCCCCTCCTCGGACGTCGACAGCACCTGGGCTCGGCCGTCGTCGGGGTCGGCGACCCGGTCGACCAGGCCGAGGTCGACGAGCGAGGACACCTGACGGCTGACCGTGCTCTTGTCCAGCCCAAGCCGCGCGACCACGTCACTGGCCCGCAGCGGGCCGGCGTCGTCCAGCAGCACCAGCAGGCCGTACGCCGCGCCGTCGAGGTCCTGGTGCAGCTGGCCACCCAACCGGCCGGAGATGGCCCGAGCTCGGCGGAGCAGCAGGGCCACCTCGCGTTCCAGCGCGACGTAGGCGGCATGCGGGTCCTGCGCGGCGCTGTCCACGTCGGCTCCGTCCGGGGTGGCGCGAGCTGCGCTGTCGACGGTCACACCGTTCTCCACGTCCGAGGCGGACTCGGCGTTCCCGAAACGCGTCACTGCCGGCCTGTCGGCCGCCACACCACCAGGGCAGAACTGGACGTGCGGGGCACCAGGTCCCGGCGGTAGGCCGCCGCCACCGCGGACTCGGCCGCGATCCGGTGGGCCTCGGAGAGCTCCAGCTCGTCGAGCAACTCGGCCACCCGTGCCTGCAGCGCCTCGACCCGGGACTCCAGCTCGATGATCCGCTTGATCCCGGCCAGGTTGACGCCGTCCTCCTGACTCAGCCGCTGCACCTCGCGCAGCAGCGCGACGTCCCGCGGGCTGTACCGGCGGCCCCCGCCGGCCGTGCGACCGGGGCTCACGAGGCCGAGCCGGTCGTACTGCCGCAGCGTCTGGGCGTGCATGCCGGCCAGCTCGGCGGCGACGGAGATGACGAAGACCGGGGCGTCCTCGGCGAAGGAGCGGCCGGGGTCGGGGAGCGTCATCGCGCCGCTCCGTTCCGCAGCGCGGCCGTGACCTCCGGTCGCGGGTCGTCGGGCAGCTCGGCGGCGAGCTTCTCGATCGCCTCCCGGGCACCCGGGGTCAACCGACTGGGGACGGCGACCTCCACGGTGACCAGCAGGTCGCCGGTCGTGCCCTTGGCCGGCACGCCGCGCCCGCGGACCCGGAAGGTGCGGCCGCTGGAGGTGCCGGCCGGGACCTTCAGCGACACCGACCCGTCCAGGGTGGGCACGGTGAGCGTGGTGCCCAGCGCCGCCTCGGCGAAGGAGACCGGCACGGTGAGGGTGAGGTCGTTGCCGCTGCGCCCGAAGAGCTCCGAGCCGCTGACGTGGACGACGACGAACAGGTCGCCCGCCGGGCCACCGCGTCGCCCGGGGGCGCCCTTGCCGGGCAACCGGATGCGCTGCCCGTCCTTGACCCCGGCCGGGATGCGCACGGTGATGGTGCGGGTCTGGGTGGTGACCCCGCCGCCCTTGCACTCCGGGCAGGGGTCGTCGACCACCGAGCCGGTGCCGCGGCACTCCTTGCACGGCTCGGAGAAGGCGAACGCGCCCTGGCTGCGGCTGGTGACGCCCGCGCCGTTGCAGACCGGGCAGGTGTGCGGGCTGGTGCCCGGGCGGGCACCGCTGCCGGCGCAGGTCGGGCAGGTGCCCGGGCTCTGCATCCGCAGCGGCACGGTCACGCCGAGCACGGCCTCGTCGAAGGCGAGGGTGGCCTCCGTCTCTACGTCCTGACCTCGGGCCGGACCGGATGCGGCCTGGCTGCGGCCGCGCGCGGAGCCACCCGGGCTCGTGGCGCCGCCGGTGAACAGGCCGCCGAAGATGTCGCCCAGGCCACCGGCCCGCCCGCCGGCGCCGGGGGCGCCGGACGCGCCGCCGAAGAGGTCGCCGAGGTCGAACGGCTGGCCCGCGCCGGCACCGCCCCCGCCGGGGAAGCCACCGGGGAACCCGCCGGGCGCACCGGCGCCGGGTCGGAAGCCACCAGCACCGAAGAGCCGGCGCGCGTCGTCGTACTCCGCCCGCCGCTTCGGGTCCGACAGGACGTCGTAGGCCTCCGAGACCTCCTTGAAGCGGGTCTCGGCCTGCGAGTTGCCCGGGTTCTTGTCCGGGTGCAGCTCACGGGCCAGCTGTCGGTAGGCCTTCTTGATGGCGGCGGCGTCGGCGTCCTTGGCGACGCCCAGGGCCGCGTAGTAGTCCTTCTCGATGAAGTCCCGGGTGCTGCTCATCGGGCGCCTCCTCTCTGCTGGGCGGGGGACGGGCCGGGCCGGCCTCCGGGAGACGGAGGCCGGACCGGCCGGGGGTCGGGCTCAGCCGGCGGCCGGGCCGGAGCCCGACTGATCGGCGTCCGCGGCGGTGTCGACCACCTCGGCGTCCACGACCTCCGGTCCCGCAGCCGCAGCAGGTGCGGCCGGGGCCTCCGGCTCGCTCACGCCGACCATCGCGGTGCGCAGCACCCGGTCACCGCGCTGGAAGCCCGGCCGCAGCACCGTGGTGGCGGTCGGCTCGCTCACCTCCGGGGAGGTGTCGTGCAGGACCGCCTCGTGGAGGGCCGGGTCGAACGGGTCGCCCGGCTTGCCGAACGAGGTGACCCCGAGGCCGTCGAGCAGCCCCAGCACCCGGTCGGCGACGACCTTGAAGGCGCCGGTGAGGTCGCCGTGGTCCCGGGCGCGCTCGATGTCGTCGACGATCGGGAACAGCTGGCCGGCGAAGCGCTCGGCCGCCTGGTCGACGACGAGCACCCGGTCACGCTCAACCCGGCGCCGGTAGTTGGCGTACTCGGCGGTGACCCGCTGCAGGTCCTCGGTCCGCTCGGCCAGCTGCCGCGCGGTGTCGTCGGCCCCGCTCTCGATCCCGCCGGTCACCGGCGGTTCGACGACCGGGCCCGCTCCGTTCCCGGAGCCACTCGTGTCGTTCTCGTGCTCGCTCATGTGTTCTCCCTGCTCCGGCGTGGCACCGGCCGGCTCGTCACCGGCCGGCACACGGACCGTGCCGCTGGTCGGGTCGATGCGCCGCTCGTCACGGATGACGACCCGCGGCGCCTGCTCGTCCTGCTGGCTCATCGTCTCCCGCTCGGTGCACCGGCCCGGTCACCCGGGCCGGTGCAGCTGCGCGTCGACGGTGAGGTCAGCGCTTGTCGGACTCGTCGTCCACGATCTCGGCGTCGACGACGTCGTCGTCCCCAGTGGCCCCGGTCGAGGTCGCACCGGTGGCATCGGTGCCGCCGTCGAAGCCGGCGCCACCTGCCGCACCGTCGGTGGCCCCGTCGGCCTGCGCCTGGGCGTAGAGGGCCCCACCGACCTCCTGGGAGATGCGGGCGACCTTCTCCTGCGCGGTCTTGATCGCGGCGATGTCCGACCCACCGAGGGACGACCGGAGCTCGGTCAGCGCCTCGCCGAGCTCTTCCTTCTTCTCGGCCGGGATCTTGTCGCCGTTCTCGGCCAGGAACTTCTCGGTCTGGTACTGCAGCGACTCGGCGAGGTTGCGGGTCTCGGCCTCGTCTCGGCGCTTCTTGTCCTCCTCGGCGTGCGCCTCGGCGTCGGCCATCATCCGGGCGATGTCGTCCTTGGGCAGGGCCGAGCCGCCGGTGATGGTCATCGACTGCTCCTTGCCCGTGCCGAGGTCCTTCGCGTGAACGTGCACGATGCCGTTGGCGTCGATGTCGAAGGCGACCTCGATCTGCGGGACGCCGCGGGGCGCCGGCGGCAGACCGGTCAGCTCGAACATGCCGAGCTTCTTGTTGTAGGACGCCATCTCGCGCTCGCCCTGGAAGACCTGGATCTGCACGCTCGGCTGGTTGTCGTCGGCCGTCGTGAAGATCTCCGAGCGCTTCGTCGGGATCGTGGTGTTGCGCTCGATGAGCTTGGTCATGATCCCGCCCTTGGTCTCGATGCCCAGGGAGAGCGGGGTGACGTCGAGCAGCAGGACGTCCTTGACCTCACCGCGGAGCACACCGGCCTGCAGCGCGGCGCCCACGGCGACGACCTCGTCGGGGTTGACGCCCTTGTTGGGCTCCTTGCCGCCGGTCAGCTCACGGACGAGCTCGGTGACGGCCGGCATCCGGGTCGAGCCACCCACCAGGACGACGTGGTCGATGTCGCCGACCTTGACGCCGGCGTCGCGGATCGCCTGGTTGAACGGGGCCTTGGTGCGGTCCAGCAGGTCCTGGGTCAGCCGCTGGAACTCGGCGCGGGTGATCGTGACGTCCAGGTGCATCGGGCCGTCGGCGCCGGCGGTGATGTAGGGCAGGTTCACGTTCGTCGACTGCGCGCCGGACAGCTCGATCTTGGCCTTCTCAGCGGCCTCACGCAGACGCTGCATGGCCAGCTTGTCCTTGGCCAGGTCGATGCCGGACTGGGCGTTGAAGGTCTGCACGAGGTGCTTGACGACCCGCTCGTCCCAGTCGTCGCCACCGAGCTTGTTGTCACCGGCGGTGGACTTGACCTCGATGACGCCGTCGCCGATCTCCAGCAGGCTGACGTCGAAGGTGCCGCCACCGAGGTCGAAGACCAGGATGGTCTGCTCGGTCTCGCCCTTGTCCAGGCCGTAGGCCAGGGCCGCGGCGGTGGGCTCGTTGACGATGCGCAGCACGTTGAGGCCGGCGATCTCCCCGGCCTCCTTGGTGGCCTGGCGCTGGGCGTCCTCGAAGTAGGCGGGGACGGTGATGACGGCCTCGGTGACCGGCTCGCCCAGGTAGGTCTCGGCGTCGCGCTTGAGCTTCTGCAGCACCCGGGCGCTGATCTCCTGCGGGGTGTACTGCTTGCCGTCGATGTCGCCGGTCTTCCAGGTGGTGCCGATCTCGCGCTTGACGCTGCGGATCGTGCGGTCGACGTTGGTGACCGCCTGGTTCTTGGCCGACTGGCCGACCAGGACCTCGCCGTTCTTGGCGAACGCGACGACCGAGGGAGTGGTGCGCGCACCCTCGGAGTTGGCGATGACGGTGGGCTCGCCGCCCTCGAGGACCGCGACGACGGAGTTCGTGGTGCCGAGGTCGATTCCGACTGCTCGTGCCATGGAAGGCCTCTCCTAGCGTTGCTGACGGGATGGTGCTGGTCTGGGAGTCGAGGGCCGGCGCCGTCCATCGCTGGGCCTTGCGCCTGGTCCGCTCAACTTTCCTGCCCAGCCTAACGGCAGGGGTGGCGGCTGTGTTCCCAGGGGCCGACCTCGTGACACGCCCCTCATCGACCGGGCGCCGTCGCCGTGCCGTCACGGTCGCGCCCCCGTCGCACCGGGATCAGGTCACCTGGTCATGTGGGCACCTACCCAGCGGCCGACCGTTCGGTAGGTGCCCACACGGTCAGGTAGGACGTCGACCTCAGCCGGTCAGGCTGGGACGGCGCACCACCCGGAACCCGCGCGG
>NZ_JAAKGN010000224.1:0-5837 GCF_011039295.1 Modestobacter sp. KNN46-3
GATCGATCTGGCGATCGCCGTTTTGCACCGGACCGTGGCGGGCAGTGCAGAGAGCGAGACAGCATCACACGAACAGAGGAGCGGAACACATGATCGGCACCGAGACCCTCGACCGCGTGATCGGCGCAGACGTCATCGACGCCGACGGCAACAAGATCGGTACGGCTTCCGAGGTGTTCCTCGACGACCAGTCGGGCGCCCCCGAGTGGGTCACCGTGAAGACCGGCATGTTCGGCACCAAGGAGTCGTTCGTCCCGATCCGGGACGCTGACCTGACCGGCGACGGCCTGCGTGTCCCCGTGAGCAAGAGCGCGGTGAAGGACGCCCCGCGCATCGACTCCGACGGCCACCTCTCCCCGGCCGAGGAGACCGAGCTGTACCGCCACTACAACATGACGGAGACGGCTGCCTCCGCGCCGGCCGCCGGTGCCCCCGCCGTCGACACGACGACGACCACCGACACGACGACGACCACGGCCGACACCAACCGGCACGGCACCGTGGGCCACGACACCTCCGGTCCCACGACCGACGACGCGATGACCCTCTCCGAGGAGCGCGTCAACGTCGGCACCCAGCACGTCGAGACGGGCCGCGCGCGGCTGCGCAAGTACGTCGTGACCGAGAACGTCACCGAGACCGTCCCCGTGTCGCACGAGGAGGTCCGGGTCGAGCGTGAGCCCATCACCGACGCCAACCGCGGCGACGCCCTGGACGGCCCGGCGATCTCCGAGGAGGAGCACGAGGTGACGCTGCACGCCGAGCGTCCCGTCGTGGAGAAGGAGGCCGTCCCGGTCGAGCGCGTGCGCCTGGACACCGAGACGGTCACCGAGCAGCAGCAGGTGAGCGAGACCGTCCGCAAGGAGCAGGTCGACACCGACGAGGTCACCGACACCAACCGTCGCTGATCTCCCCAGCACACCAAGCGCCCGTCCCGGTCCACCCGGGGCGGGCGCTGTGCTGTCCGGCCACGGATGACCCCGGGGCGGCAGGGGTCCTCCGTCAGTCGGCCGTCGGCGGCAGGGGGTCGCCGGGGTGGGGCATGACCGGCGCGCCGACCTCCTCCTCGAGCACCTCGGCCGCCGAGCCCACGATCAGTGGGTCGGGCGTGCCGACGGCGGCCGGGTCCTTGCCGGTGTAGTCGAAGCGGGCCAGCACGTGCCGCATCGCCTCCAGCCGGGCGCGCTTCTTGTCGTTGCTCTTGATCACCGTCCACGGGGCGTGGCCGGTGTCGGTGTGCAGGAACATCGCCTCCTTGGCCTCGGTGTAGGCCTCCCACTTGTCCAGCGAGGCGAGGTCGGTGGGGGAGAGCTTCCACTGCCGGACCGGGTCGATCTGGCGCACGATGAACCGGCTGCGCTGCTCTCCGCGGGTGACCGAGAACCAGAACTTGACCAGGTGGATGCCGCTCTCGACGAGCATCCGCTCGAACTCCGGCGCCTGGCGCATGAAGAGCAGGTAGTCCTCGGCCGTCGTGTAGCCCATCACCCGCTCGACGCCGGCGCGGTTGTACCAGGATCGGTCGAACATGACCATCTCGCCGGCGGCGGGCAGGTGCTGCACGTACCGCTGGAAGTACCACTGGGTCTTCTCCCGCTCCGACGGCTTGTCCAGCGCGATCACCGTCGACCCGCGCGGGTTGAGGTGCTCGGTGAACCGCTTGATCGTGCCGCCCTTGCCGGCGGCGTCGCGGCCCTCGAACACCAGCACCAGCTTCTGGCCGGTGCCCTTCACCCAGCCCTGCAGCTTCAGCAGCTCGATCTGCAGCCGGCGCTTCTCGATCTCGTACTCGCGCCGCTCCATCCGCTCGCTGTACGGGTAGCCCTCGCGCCAGGTGTCGACCCGGTTGCCGTCGGGGTCGAAGAGCTCTCGGTCGTCGTCCCAGTCCTCGTCGGAGTGCGTGTCCGGCAGGGCGTTGAGCCGCCACCGGGACAGGTCGAGGACGGGCGACGGCGTGCCCTCCGGGGCGCGGTCACGCATCTGCTGGGTCACGTCGTCGTCTCCGGTCTCCGGGTGCCAGGTGCTCGCCCCGATCCTGCCCGGACGCGGCTCGTCCTGCCCAACCCGGTGGTCAGGGTGCGCTGACTCGTGCGCGCACGTGCTGGAGGTGGCCGATCAGCTCGTCCCCGATCCGGCCCCAGGTGCGCTCCTCCACCGAGGGCCGGGCCCGGTCGGCGGCGGCGCGGAGTGCGGCCGGGTCGTCGCGCAGTTCGGCGACCATGGCGGCCAGCAGATGGGGGTCGTCCCCGGCCCAGAGCCAGCCGTTCTGCCCGTGCCGGACCAGGTCCAGTGGGCCGCCCGAGGCGGCCACGACCGCCGGGACACCCGCGGCCAGTGCCTCCTGCACCGCCTGGCAGAAGGTCTCGTCGGCCCCGGGGTGGACGAAGAGGTCCAGCGAGGCGACGACGGCGCCGAGTTCTGCCCCGCCGAGCTGGCCGAGGAAGTGGGCGCGCGGCATCCGGCGGGCCAGCTGTCGGCGCTGGGGCCCATCGCCGACGACGACCAGCCGGACCCCGGGCAGCTCGCTGAGCGGGGCCAGCAGCTCCAGCCGCTTCTCCACCGCCAGCCGGGCGACCACGCCCACCAGCAGCTCCCCGGCCGGCGCCAGCTCGCGGTGGAGGCCGGGGTCGCTGTGCCACGGGGCGAACTGGTCGAGGTCGACGCCCCGCCGCCACAGCGTGACCGGGCCGATCCCGTGCCGGGCCAGCATCGCCAGGCTCGCCGTGGAGGGAGCCAAGGTCAGGTCGGCGGTCTCGTGCACGGAGCGCAGGTACCGCCAGGCCGCCGCCGGGCCGCCGGGCAGGCGATAGCGCTCGGCGTAGGCGGCCAGGTCCGTCTGGAACACCGCGACCGACGGCACCCCGAGCGTGCGTGCCGCCCGGGCCGCCGCCAGGCCGAGGACGACGGGGGAGGCCGGGTGGACGACGTCGGGTGCCAGCCGGCCGAGCACCTCGGTCAGGTCGCCGACCGGGCGCGCCACGGAGAGCTGCCGGTAGCCGGGCAGGCGCATCGACGGCACGGTGGCGACGTCCACCCAGGCGCCGCAGCGGGACTCGTAGCTGGCGCCGGACGGGGCCACCACCACCGGGTCGTGGCCGCGGACGGCGAGGTGGTCGACCAGCCGCAGCACCGAGTTGACCACCCCGTTGACGGCGGGGAGGAAGGTCTCGGAGACGACCGCGACCCGCATGCCCACGCCGCCGGACGGCGTCGGGGCCACGACCGGCGCCGACACGGTGACGCCCGCACACAGCAGGGCGGTGTCCTCACGCAACACGCGCTGTTCCGGGGGCGGTCGGGATGACGGTGGGCCGGCGGACCGGCATCCGGCGGGCGGGCACCCGGGGCCGGCGCGGGTGGGCCGCGACGACGGGCCGCCGGGCCTCGGTGACCGCCGCGACCGCGTACTCGGCGAGCGCGGCCAGCTCCCGGCGGTCGGCGCCGGCCGGGTCGAGCGCCGGCAGCAGGTGCACCTCCACCACCAGGCCGCGGACGGCGACCACCCGGGCGATGCTGCGCCACAGCGGCTCGTCGGCCAGGTAGCCGGCGACCGCGGTGGGGGCGCCGCCGTCGACCCGGTACCGGACGGCGACCGGGCAGACCGGTGCCGCGGCGTCCACGGCGGCCTGGAAGAACGCCGGGCGGAAGCGGCCGAGCTCCACCCCGCACGCCGTCGTCCCCTCCGGGTGGACGGTCACCGCCGTGCCGGACCGCAGCAGGCCCGCGGCCTGGGCGACCGCGGCCGGGAGGGTCCGGATGCGTGCCCGGTCGAGGAGGACGACGCCGGTACGGCGGGCCAGGCCACCGAGGACCGGCCAGTCGCCCACCTCGCGCTTGGCGACGGGCACCCCCGGCACCACGGTGAGCATCGCGAGGTCGTCGACCCAGGAGACGTGGTTGCTGACCACCAGGTGGCCCGGGCCGCGCCCGGCACCTGCCCGCGGCCAGGCCGCGGACGGCGCGGTGACCTCGACCCGCACCCCGGCGGCGGTGAGCACCCTGGCCGCGGCGCACACGACCAGCCGCCGGCGGCCCCGTGCGCCGGTCCACGGCGCCCGCAGCGCAGCCACGCCGGTGCCGGCGAGCGCGACACCCAGGCGGAGCCAGCGGCGCCGTCGCGTCGCGGCGTCCACGGTCGGGACGGGGTCGGCCGTGCAGGCGGTGGTGCAGGCGGAGACCGGCAGCCAGCTCATCGGTCGCCGCCGAGCAGCCGGGCGAGCACCCGGTCGGGGATGTCGGCGACGGCCAGGAGCACGTACAGGTCGGCGGTGCCGAACGCCGGGTCGTAGGCGGGCCGGCCGCACACCCGGGCGCCCAGCTTCAGGTACGCCCGGATCAGTGGGGGCACCACCAGGCGCTCCGGCTGCGGTCGCGCCATGACGTCGAAGGGCAGGTGCGGCACCACCCGGAGGGCTGCGGGGGCGAGGTGTGCGGTGCGCACCGTCTCCCAGACCCCGGCGACGGTGGCCCCGCCGTCGGTCAGTGGGACGGAGGCGCAGCCGGCCAGGTGGGTGGCGTCGCGCTCGAGCACGTAGCGGAGGACGCCGGCCCAGAGCGCGGTGACCACGGTGCCGGTGCGGTGGTCGGGGTGCACGCAGCTGCGGCCCGCCTCGACCAGCCCGGGGCGCAGGGCGGCGTGGCGGGAGAGGTCGAACTCACCGTCGCCGTAACTGCGGCCGACGGCCGCGGCCCGCTCGGGCGGGAGCAGCCGGTAGGTGTCGACGACCTCGCCGGTCGCCTCCTCGCGCACCAGCAGGTGGTCGCAGAGCTCGTCCCACTCGTCGACGTCCCGTTCGAGGGCGGCGGCCGCGGGGTCCAGCAGGGCGCCGCCCTCCTGGGCGAACACGGTCCAGCGGAGCCGCTGGGCGGCGGCGACGTCGTCGGCGTGGGTGGCCAGGGCGGTGGTGTAGCTGCGGCGGGGGGCCGGCAGGGCTGTGGTCACAGCTGCGGTCACGACGACACCTCGGGTGTCGGGAGGCCCCTGGACGAGGCCCGGACGCCGTCAGCGTCAGCGGCCGAGGTGTCCGGCGGGTGGCCGCGGACTGGCGTGCCCCCGGCGGACGGGCGAATCCCGCCCCGGGTGTCCGCCGATCGGGTGACCGGTCAGGGGACGATGCGCTCGGCGAGCTCCTCGGCGAAGTTGCGGGCGGCGTCGGCCTCGGCGGCGGCGCGCTCGCGCAGGTCGGCCATCGCCGGGACCCGGTCGGCCAGCGTCAGCTGCAGCGTGATGACCGAGACCGTCATGCCGAAGGAGCGCCCGAGCACCAGCTCCAGCGGCGGCACGGTGTGGTCCCAGCTGGCCTGCTCGCCGCCGGCGTCGTAGCTCGCCCCCCGACTGGAGACGATGACGGCGTGCCGCCCGGCCAGCGGCCGGGCCTCGTAGTCGCCGAAGGGCACCGTCGCGCCCAGCACGTGCACGTGGTCGAGCCAGGCCTTCAGCGTGGAGGGCAGCGACCAGTTGTACATCGGGGCGCCGACCAGCAGGACGTCGGCGGCCAGCAGCTCGTCGAGGTAGACGTGCTGCTGCGCCTCGGCGGCCGGGTCGACGACCTCGTCGGGCGTGCGCAGGCGGGGGGTCCAGTGCAGGGCGGCGTCGGGCAGGTGCGGCGGCGGGTCGGCCTGCAGGTCCCGGGAGGCCACGGTGAACTCCGCGCCACGGTCCCGCCAACCCCGGACGAAGGCGGCGGTGACCTCGCGGGAGGCGGAGGTGCGCGGATCGGCAGACGAGTCGAGGTGCAGCAGGTGCGGCATCGGGGGCTCCCGGGGCTGGGGGATGTCTCGTATACACGTTGTACGCTGCCGACGAAGGCTGAGGCGTGCATCTCGGTGCTCGACAT
>NZ_JAAKGN010000225.1:0-5836 GCF_011039295.1 Modestobacter sp. KNN46-3
CGCAGGCCGTCGACGAGGGCATCGAGTACGTCCGCGACGCCGTCTGGCCCATGCTGCGCGGCATGAGCGGCTGCGTGGGCATGTCGATGCTCGCCGACCGGGACGCCGGCCGCTGCATCGTCACCGCGGCACCGGGCAGCACCTGACCGACCGGGTCGAGCGCGATCACCGAGCCGTCGGGGACGTCGCCGGTCTGCAGTGGCCGCAGCGTCGGGACCAGGCCGCGCTCGACCAGCTCGGCCTGCACCTCGGCCGCCGGCCGGCCCACGTAGTCGACCGTGGAGAGCGAGACCAGCTGCACCACCGGGGTGCTCGGGGGCGTCGGCTCGGCGGTGGCGGTCGGCTGGGCGGTGGCCGGCGGGTCCTCGCGGTCGGTGGCGAGCTGGAGCAGGCCGAAGGTGCTCCCCATCGCGACGAGGAAGGCGAGCAGGGTGGCGACCAGGAACGGCCAGCGGCGACGGCTCTCCTGCTCGGGCTCGTCGACGTCGTCCTCGTCGGCCGGGGGGAGCGTGTAGGTCTGGGTCGCCGGGAAGGGCGGCAGCGGGGTCGGGGTGCGGACGGCAGGCATCTCCGCCGTCCGGATGGCCGGCATCACCGCCGTCCGTGGCTCGGGGTCCGCCTCGCCGACGGGCCGCCCCGCGAGGACGTCGTCGATGGCGGCACGGAAGGCGGCGCCGTCGGCGAACCGCTCGGCGGGGTCCTTGGCGATGGCGCGCTCGATCAGCCGGCGCACGGGTGCCGGGACGTCGTCGGGCAGCGGCGGCGGGACCTCCCGGATCCGCCGGAGCGCGACCTCCACCGCGTCCCCGCCGTCGAAGCCGCGGTGCCCGGCCAGGCACTCGTAGCCGACCAGGCCGAGGGCGTAGACGTCGCTGGCCGGGGTGGCGCGGTTGCCGGCGGCCTGCTCGGGGGAGAGGTAGTGGGCGGTGCCGACGACCTCGCCGGTGATGGTCAGCGGCACGCTGGTGGCGGAGACCGCGACGCCGAAGTCGGTGAGCTTGACCCCGCCGTCGTCGGCGAGGAGGACGTTGCCCGGCTTCACGTCCCGGTGGACGACGTCGGCGGCGTGCGCGGCGGCCAGCCCGGCGGCGCACTGCCGGAGCACCTGCAGCGTGCGTTCCGGCGACAGTCGCGGCTCACGTCGCAACAGCGCCGCCAGCGACTCGCCGCGGACCAGCTCCATCACCAGGTAAGCGAGGTGCTCGCCGCGGGTGCTGGCGTCGGGCAGCACCTCGCCGTAGTCGAACAGGGTGGCGATGTGCGGGTGCACCAGGCCGGCGGAGTGCTGCGCCTCGGCCCGGAAGCGGGCGAGGAAGGTCGCGTTGGCGGTGTACTCGCTGCGCAGGACCTTGACCGCGACGTCCCGGCCGAGCACGGTGTCGCGGGCGCGCCACACCTGGCCCATGCCGCCGGAGGCGATCAGCGTCTGCAGCTCGTAGCGCCCCCCGAGGAGCTGACCGTTGGGGTGCACCGGCACATCTTCCACGTTCGGCCGCGGCGGTGTGGGACTCCTGGGGCGGGAGTCACAGCTGGCAGAGGAGCTCTCCGGAACTCAGGAGCTGGAGCTGGGTCCGGAGGGCGGCGATCCGCGCCTCGGCCTCCGCCACGAGCGCGTCGTGCACCCGGCCCCAGTCGGCGGGGGTCGGGTCCGGCGGGAGCTCGGCGAGCACCGCAGCGACCTCCGCGACCGTGAGCCCGATGCGTTGCGAGACCCGGGCGACCTTCACCCGGCAGGCGGCGTCGGGGCCGAAGCGCCGTTGGTTCCCGGACGTGCGCACGCTGCTGATCAAGCCGTGCTGCTCGTAGAAGCGGACTGCGGAGGCGGCCACGCCACTGGCCTCGGCGACCTGACCGACGGTGAGACCGTCTGCGACCTTGACTTCAACCATTGTTGAAGTCCTAGCGTCGCCGGCATGACCAGTCAAGACAGACAGGGGCCGGAGGACCGGCCGATGACGCTGACGATCGTGGTGGCCAGCACCCGTGCGGTCCGTGGTGGGCCGGTGGTCGCGGGGTGGTTCGCCGCGGTCGCCGGACGGCGCGGTGACCTCCGCGTGGAGGTGCTGGACCTCGCCGAGGTGCGGCTCCCCGACGTGGGGTCGGCGGCCGAGGCGGGGGCCACGTCGGCCGTCTCCAGCCGGCTGCACCAGGCGGATGCGTTCGTGGTCGTCACCCCGGAGTACAACCACAGCTATCCGGGGCCGCTGAAGAACGCCATCGACACCTTCGACGCCGAGTGGCACGCCAAGCCGGTGGGCTTCGTCAGCTACGGCGGCATCTCCGGTGGGCTCCGGGCGGTCGAGCACCTGCGGCCGGTGTTCGCCGAGGTGCACGCCACGACCATCCGGGAGACGGTCAGCTTCCCCCACTACGGCGAGTCGTTCGACGAGGCCGGCCGGCTCCGGGCCCCGGAGCGGGCGACCGCCGCGGCCGAGCGCCTGCTGGACCAGCTGGTGTGGTGGGGGCAGGCCCTGCGCACCGCCCGCGACCGCGCGCCCTACGCGGCATGACCGGCGCCCCAGCCGATCGGCCCCGCGCCGCGATCGGCTCCGTCCCCGACGACGTCGCCGAGGCGGTCACCGCCGTCCTCGCCGGCATCCAGTCGGGCTTCAACGCCAAGACCCCCGGCACCTCGATGGCCGCCTTCCTCGCCGACGCGGTCTCCGTGTCCCCGGACGGCCGGCGCACCAGCGGCGCGGATGAGCTCACCGAGTACCACGAGCACCGGCTGACCGGACCGGCACGGCACTGGCGCATCCGGCAGGAGGTCCAGCAGCTGACCCTGGTGGACGAGGACACGGTGATCGCCGACGTCCACCAGCGGATGCAGACCCCGGAGGGCGACTTCACCAACCAGGGGAACCAGGGGAACGGGGGCGACGGCTGAGCCAGCCGCCGTGCTCAGCCCCCGGCGACGCGGGTGTTGTGGAACCGGGCGATCCACCACTCCCCTGCCCGCCGGACCAGGACGGCGGTCCCCCGGTTGGTGAAGTCGCCCTCCGGGGTCTGCATCCGCTGGTGGACGTCGGCGATCACCGTGTCCTCGTCCACCAGGGTCAGCTGCTGGACCTCCTGCCGGATGCGCCAGTGCCGTGCCGGTCCGGTCAGCCGGTGCTCGTGGTACTCGGTGAGCTCATCCGCGCCGCTGGTGCGCCGGCCGTCCGGGGACACGGAGACCGCGTCGGCGAGGAAGGCGGCCATCGAGGTGCCGGGGGTCTTGGCGTTGAAGCCCGACTGGATGCCGGCGAGGACGGCGGTGACCGCCTCGGCGACGTCGTCGGGGACGGAGCCGATCGCGGCGCGGGGCCGATCGGCTGGGGCGCCGGTCATGCCGCGTAGGGCGCGCGGTCGCGGGCGGTGCGCAGGGCCTGCCCCCACCACACCAGCTGGTCCAGCAGGCGCTCGGCCGCGGCGGTCGCCCGCTCCGGGGCCCGGAGCCGGCCGGCCTCGTCGAACGACTCGCCGTAGTGGGGGAAGCTGACCGTCTCCCGGATGGTCGTGGCGTGCACCTCGGCGAACACCGGCCGCAGGTGCTCGACCGCCCGGAGCCCACCGGAGATGCCGCCGTAGCTGACGAAGCCCACCGGCTTGGCGTGCCACTCGGCGTCGAAGGTGTCGATGGCGTTCTTCAGCGGCCCCGGATAGCTGTGGTTGTACTCCGGGGTGACGACCACGAACGCATCCGCCTGGTGCAGCCGGCTGGAGACGGCCGACGTGGCCCCCGCCTCGGCCGCCGACCCCACGTCGGGGAGCCGCACCTCGGCGAGGTCCAGCACCTCCACGCGGAGGTCACCGCGCCGTCCGGCGACCGCGGCGAACCACCCCGCGACCACCGGCCCACCACGGACCGCACGGGTGCTGGCCACCACGATCGTCAGCGTCATCGGCCGGTCCTCCGGCCCCTGTCTGTCTTGACTGGTCATGCCGGCGACGCTAGGACTTCAACAATGGTTGAAGTCAAGGTCGCAGACGGTCTCACCGTCGGTCAGGTCGCCGAGGCCAGTGGCGTGGCCGCCTCCGCAGTCCGCTTCTACGAGCAGCACGGCTTGATCAGCAGCGTGCGCACGTCCGGGAACCAACGGCGCTTCGGCCCCGACGCCGCCTGCCGGGTGAAGGTCGCCCGGGTCTCGCAACGCATCGGGCTCACGGTCGCGGAGGTCGCTGCGGTGCTCGCCGAGCTCCCGCCGGACCCGACCCCCGCCGACTGGGGCCGGGTGCACGACGCGCTCGTGGCGGAGGCCGAGGCGCGGATCGCCGCCCTCCGGACCCAGCTCCAGCTCCTGAGTTCCGGAGAGCTCCTCTGCCAGCTGTGACTCCCGCCCCAGGAGTCCCACACCGCCGCGGCCGAACGTGGAAGATGTGCCGGTGCACCCCAACGGTCAGCTCCTCGGGGGGCGCTACGAGCTGCAGACGCTGATCGCCTCCGGCGGCATGGGCCAGGTGTGGCGCGCCCGCGACACCGTGCTCGGCCGGGACGTCGCGGTCAAGGTCCTGCGCAGCGAGTACACCGCCAACGCGACCTTCCTCGCCCGCTTCCGGGCCGAGGCGCAGCACTCCGCCGGCCTGGTGCACCCGCACATCGCCACCCTGTTCGACTACGGCGAGGTGCTGCCCGACGCCAGCACCCGCGGCGAGCACCTCGCTTACCTGGTGATGGAGCTGGTCCGCGGCGAGTCGCTGGCGGCGCTGTTGCGACGTGAGCCGCGACTGTCGCCGGAACGCACGCTGCAGGTGCTCCGGCAGTGCGCCGCCGGGCTGGCCGCCGCGCACGCCGCCGACGTCGTCCACCGGGACGTGAAGCCGGGCAACGTCCTCCTCGCCGACGACGGCGGGGTCAAGCTCACCGACTTCGGCGTCGCGGTCTCCGCCACCAGCGTGCCGCTGACCATCACCGGCGAGGTCGTCGGCACCGCCCACTACCTCTCCCCCGAGCAGGCCGCCGGCAACCGCGCCACCCCGGCCAGCGACGTCTACGCCCTCGGCCTGGTCGGCTACGAGTGCCTGGCCGGGCACCGCGGCTTCGACGGCGGGGACGCGGTGGAGGTCGCGCTCCGGCGGATCCGGGAGGTCCCGCCGCCGCTGCCCGACGACGTCCCGGCACCCGTGCGCCGGCTGATCGAGCGCGCCATCGCCAAGGACCCCGCCGAGCGGTTCGCCGACGGCGCCGCCTTCCGTGCCGCCATCGACGACGTCCTCGCGGGGCGGCCCGTCGGCGAGGCGGACCCCGAGCCACGGACGGCGGTGATGCCGGCCATCCGGACGGCGGAGATGCCTGCCGTCCGCACCCCGACCCCGCTGCCGCCCTTCCCGGCGACCCAGACCTACACGCTCCCCCCGGCCGACGAGGACGACGTCGACGAGCCCGAGCAGGAGAGCCGTCGCCGCTGGCCGTTCCTGGTCGCCACCCTGCTCGCCTTCCTCGTCGCGATGGGGAGCACCTTCGGCCTGCTCCAGCTCGCCACCGACCGCGAGGACCCGCCGGCCACCGCCCAGCCGACCGCCACCGCCGAGCCGACGCCCCCGAGCACCCCGGTGGTGCAGCTGGTCTCGCTCTCCACGGTCGACTACGTGGGCCGGCCGGCGGCCGAGGTGCAGGCCGAGCTGGTCGAGCGCGGCCTGGTCCCGACGCTGCGGCCACTGCAGACCGGCGACGTCCCCGACGGCTCGGTGATCGCGCTCGACCCGGTCGGTCAGGTGCTGCCCGGTGCCGCGGTGACGATGCAGCGGCCGGCGTCCCGGTCGGCGAGCATCGACATGCCCACGCAGCCGCTCATGCCGCGCAGCATGGGCCAGACGGCGTCGCGGACGTACTCGATGCCCTCGTCGACGGCCTGCG